>JBOFKE010000262.1:0-17576 GCA_051657185.1 Bacteroidales bacterium
CTCATGGTTAAGAAATTCAACCTGATTGTGTAATAATTCTTGTGTGCCAAGAAGATCAACCTGATTTCTGCGAATCGTATTTACTACGTCATATTTACGGTTGTCCCATTTATTAGCACCATCTCCCTGATTGTCATAACGCATATTGAAAGTCATTGTGCGAAGTTGTGAAGCCGGATAGGTTGTTTCACCGATGATTTTTCCGCTACGCAGCATAACTTTCGTATCGAATTGTCTGCGCCCTTCTTTAAGTGTAATAATGCGTGCACCGTTTTCAGTATCTGTATAGGTATTTTTGCTACCGGTGAAACGGCCATATACCATTGCTATTCCGCTCATGTCAGCCAGATAATCGTTATTGTGGTCATGTCCGCAAAAAGTACCGAATACATCCCCGTTTATTTTCATAGCGGCATAAAGCCCCGTATTGATAGCAGCAGGACATTCTTTTTCTAATCTTTCGCCTACCGGACTGTTCTTTTTGCTGTTAAACGCCTGTTCATATTCAGGCAGAGGAATATGAAAGAATGCAAGGGCAGGCAATGGTTCACCATTATTCTCTTTCGTAAGTTGATTGCTTAGAGACGTATATGCATTGATCTGATCGGGTTTGATCCATCCGTAACCACTTACATCATTGAATGTGCTGTAAGCGTTACTGTCAAAGATATATAATGCAGCTTTAGTTTGATCCGAATCACTGGCTAATACACGAATGACACCATCATAATTATCAGCATCACCAATTTCGGCATTCAGGCATCCTTTTAATGTACGTAGGTATTTCATCAGATCCCGGCGTGACGTACCGGACTCGTCATCATGGTTTCCGAAAGTAACTGCAAATGGAATGTTGCGTTCGATAATAGGGGTCACGACTTCAAGCCATCCTTGTTCTACCGGAGCTCCCGTAACGATGTCTCCTGTAAGCATAACTACGTCAGGACTTTCTTTATCTAATGTTTGATTGATTACATCTAAAGATAATTTTGAGTTGTCGGGGTTTGATACTTTGTAATGAACATCGGTAAATTGAACAATCTTGCACTCACCATTTTTATTGAAACGAATGGATTGGGCATTGATCGCTAATGCGACTAATGTAGTAAGTCCTAAAAATATTTTTCTCATATTATTTGATAATAAATTGTGTTTTTGAATTTATCGAACAAAAAGCTGTTCTGCAGGGAATGTTTCCTGACGGCCTGTTTTTGGATTTCTCCATCCCCAACTTAGATGATCGCCTTCATAATCTTCAAAATAATAAAGTGTGACAGGGTGGTAGCCTTGTTTAAGAGCAATCCGACCTGTTGCGATGATTGCTGAGTGAGAAAGATCATTGTCAACGACTTTCTCTTCTCCGATATATAATACACTTCCGTCATCTGATTTTGTGTAAAACTCATAAACGGCATCTTGTGGAACATATATAAAGGCTTTGAAAATAAAACCGAAATGATCCTCTATTACTTTCTTATCTAAGTTGATTTCCTTAACGGTGCCAGAAGAAATAGCTTTTGCTTTATTCAGATCATCAGTCTTTTGAAAATACCCTTCAAAATAGGTGTATGATGCGCCATTCTGAGTAGGATTTATCTGTATGCTATTCTTATAAACCGCTTTAGTCGCATTTACACTTAGTGTCTTACTTGGTTTCATTCCTGTTTTATACGCTTTAGCTTTCACTGTTTTGCTATTAAGTAATAATACAGGACTCTCATAGATTGCTGATTTTCCATCAGGTTCCGTACCGTCTAATGTATAATATACGATAGCATCAGGAGTAGCAGAAGTTATTTCGAAACGAATTGAATCAACAAACAGAGCTAAGTTTTTAGCAATATTAGGAATCGAAGCTACAGGCTCGTTCGATAAAGAGTAAGGATAGTCTTTTTTATCTGTTCCTCTTGTCTGTGATGGTTCCGTGCATAATCTGAATTCCAGCGTGCCTCCTTGCATTAGTTGTTCATGAGTGATATAATTGCTTTGGATTGGTGTTCCGTTTAATATCACTTCGGCAATATAGGTGTTTTTATCCGGATTATTGGCAATGATATTCAGGATGTTTCCATTTGCCAGTTTGATCTTCGCCTGCTCGAATAAAGGAGTATTAAATATATATTCTCCTGACCCCGGACATACAGAGTAAAAACCGAGTGCAGACTGAATAAACCAAGCTGACATTTGTCCGCAATCTTCATTACCCACAATTCCGTCAGGAGTTGACTTATACATTTCGTTCTGGATTCGTCTGACAAGCTCCTGTGTCTTCCAGGGTTTACCAATATAATTATAGAGATAAGCAATGTGATGGCTCGGTTCGTTACCGTGTGCATACTGACCGATCAGACCGGTAATATCAGGCATATTGCCGTCGATACGTGATTCGGTAGTAAATAGTGAATCAATTGCTTGCTCAAACGTATTTGCTGAGCCAAACAAATATTCAAGTCCACGGATATCATGAGGAACAAAAAAGCGATACTGCCATGCCGTTGCTTCTGTATATGCTCTTCCGACTTCGAAAGAGTTAAACGGCGTTTCCCAACTTCCATCTGCGTTTTTAGGGCGGAAGAATCCGGTAGAACTATCGAAAACATTGATGTATGACAAAGCTCGTTGATTATATTCATTGGCCGTTAGGGTATCGCCAAGAGCTTGAGCAAATTGAGCAATACACCAGTCGTCATAAGCATACTCCAATAAGCAAGAGATACTCTCTTTTTTCAGATTCGCCGGGATATATCCATTCTTTGCATATACATCGGTTGCTTTACGCGTAACCCAGGATGATTTCTTCATAGCTTCAAGAGCCTTTTGTGTATCAAACCCTCTGATTCCTTTCATATAAGCATCCGTGATAACCGAAACTGAATGATAGCCGATCATTGTTCCTGTTTCTCCCGAAGACAGCGGCCATATCGGCAATTCACCGGTAGAGTCATACATAGATAGCATTGAATTGATCATATCGTTTACCAATGATGTGTCTGTCAATGTCATCAATGGATGCCATGCCCGGAATGTATCCCACAACGAAAGAGTCGAATAGTGTGAGCCTTTCGATTTTTTTATTGTATTGTCATTCGCTCTGTAATCACCGTTGATATCACTCATGGTATTCGGAATGATAGAGGAATGATACAAAGCTGTATAGAATATTTTTTTCTGGTCTTCATTTTTACCATCCACCGTGATCGTTGATAATTTATCTTCCCACTGTCGAGCGGCATTTTGTTTATATTGATCAAAGTTAAAGTCTGAAGTTTCCGCGTTCATATTCAGACGGGCATTGCCAATACTCACTGCTGATATTCCCACAATAGCTGTGACAGATTTATTTCTCAGCTGACTGAAGTTAAGTATAGCCTGTATGTTGCCGTTTTGACACATCTCGCCATTAATGATATGACCATTATGAATAAGAGAAGCCGAATCAAATGGTTCTGAGAATCTGGCTGAGAAATAGACATGCTGCTGAGGTACCCATCCGGTCGTAATTCGCATACCTTCTATTTCAGTCGGTGATACAATACGGATATATGCTGAATCGATTTGTTCGTTTTCAAGCGTGTGAGCTAAATCAATCACAATTTTAGGGTCGCCATTCGAAGGGAAATGATAACGATGGATACCTGTATGTTGAGTTGCTGTTAGTTCCGCGAATATTCCATTGTCTAGCTTTACGGCATAATATCCAGGTTTTGCAGTTTCATTCTTATGAGAAAAAGAAAGGAAATCAAAAGGATACCCTGTCGGATTCGGAGTAATTTCTGAGATTGCAGGGTGAAAAAGGATATCTCCTAAATCGACACATCCGGTTCCACTCAGATGAGTGTGCGAAAAGCCGATAATCGTGGAATCACTGTAATGATAACCTGCACAGGCATCCCAATTACCACGACGTGTATCGGGGCTCAACTGGACAGCTCCAAAAGGAGTAGTTGCCCCCGGGTAAGTATGTCCGTGAAAGTCTGTGCCTATAAACGGGTCAACATACTCTATTGCCTGTTTAGGCATTTGGCTGCACCCCGTCAGCATTAAAATTGTGCATACTTTAAAAATCGATTTTAGATTCATACCGAACGAATAATTTAGATTGTGTTTCTGTATAATTTATGTGGTTGGAGTTACTGAGGTTACTCCTGATTTTTGATCTTTTCAAATATTTTGTTCCATAACTCATTGTCAGCCTCATCGTCAGATAGGAGTGCTTTTGTGATTGCATCACAATTTTTCATTTTGATCCACTCCTGAGATAAAGGATGTTCGTCATCTATATGTGAATATATATTCTCTATTTCAGAGCGTCCGCTCTGATTCATCAGATATTTAATTATGTATTGTATCATATTTTATTCTCTGTTTTAGAAGTGTGAATTATCTGTGTCTATTACTATAGACGACAATGATATCATTTACCCTACCCGAAAAACTCTTTTTTTTACAGAAGATGAAATAATTGATAGGTTCAAAGGGGTTGGCGGAAACAAAAAAAGGATTAAATTTGTTGAAACCTTAAATTTTATTTTTATGCCTATAAATGATTGGTTGTATTATATATTTCAGACACTCTATTTAATAACTGCTATTGGTATGGTCGGCGTACTGATATCGGAAAATAGAAATCCCGTAAAAAGCCTGGCATGGATAATTGTCTTATTATTTGTTCCTTTTGTCGGTGTAATTATTTATTTGTTTTTTGGTCAGGATTTTACTCGCCAGCGAATGATAACTAAACGAGGAATGCGCCAATTGGAGAATTTATTGCATAAGCATGGCGCTACCAGTAAGATTGAAGCTGTCAGAGAGCCGTACCGGGATTTAGTAACTTTGTTGAACAGAAACAACTATGCGCCATTATATGAGGGTAATTTGATTAAACCATATACGGAGGGTGAATCTAAGTTAGAGGATATGTTTAAAACGATAGAAAGTGCTAAACATTATATCTGGGTTGAATATTACATAATAGAAGATGACAGCTTCGGGCGTTCATTTCGGGACTTATTGATTAAGAAGTCAAATGAAGGTGTTTCTGTAAAATTTATTTACGATGATGTCGGTTGCTGGAAAGTACCGGCTACATTTTTTCAACCGCTTAAAGATGCAGGTATAGAAGTTATACGGTTTTTACCTGTTAAGTTTCAGATTCTCACAAGCAAAGTGAATTATCGCAATCACCGGAAGATGCTTATTATCGATGGTAAGATTGGATTCATGGGAGGAATGAATATTGCTGATCGATATATAAAAGGAAATGGGAATGGTATTTGGCGCGATACGGATATTCGTATCGAAGGACCCGCTATATTAAGTTTGCAACGTCAATTTCTGATTGACCGTTATTTTGCAATTAAAGAGATTCCTTCAAAACCCGATTATCTTCCTGTGACAGATACTGTAGGCAGTTCTTTGATGCAAATAGTAGGAGATGGTCCCTTCGGATTGTTTCATCCACTTTTGCAAGGCTACCTGAAGGCTTTTTTAATAGCGCGGAAATCAATTTTTATTCAGTCACCCTATTTCTTACCTACCGAAAGCTTACTTCTTGCTTTGCGGACGGCTGCTATGTCCGGGGTTGATGTGCGAATTATGCTACCCCGAAAAAGTGATGTGGTTTTAGCTCACCATGCATCACGATCATATATCAAGGAAGTCATGAATGCCGGAGTAAAAGTGTATTTCTATGAAATCGGTTTTTTACATTCTAAGTTAGTGATTATTGATGATTATCTGACAATTGTCGGATCTACAAATATGGACTTTCGAAGCTTTGAACATAATTTTGAAGTCAGTTCTTTTATATATGACGAGAATGAAGCGAAGCGATTTAAAAATATATATTTGGCAGATCAGCAACAGTCAACTCGCATAACAGCATCATACTGGCAAAAACGTCCTTTAAAAAAGCGTTTCGTTAATTCGCTGCTGCGGTTGTTTAGCCCATTATTGTAGTTTGATGTTTTTAGACAAAAAATATAATTTATGAATCGTATTTATAATGAAACTCAGGTCGGCTATTTTTTGGCCTTTATTTTTGGTGCTGTCTCTTTGTTTTATCTTTACAGCAGTCTATTTAGTGATCAGATAATAGACACAACTCAATCAGTTGTGTTTGCAGTAGTCTTACTCTCATTACTAATATTTCTGGTTATGCGCACGACAGTTTCGACTACCGGCGTTCTAATCCGGCTTGGTTTTGGTCTTATCCATAAACAAATTGATGCGACTAAAATTCTTTCAGCCCGTATTGTACAACCCCGATGGTATCATGGGATAGGTATTCATTTTGTAGGTCGGGGTAGCATGCTGATTAATGTCAATTTTTCAAAAGCTGTTGAGGTGAGTATGCTTAATGGGAGTTCTGTATGGATCGGAACAGCTCATCCCGAAAAATTATTGAAAGCGATACAATCCATCCAGCCATAATATTTGTTGTAGTAATATGAAAAATCATTCTTTCAATTGTAATTATCTATACGATAGCTTAGTAATATGAATTAATATTAAGAGGCTAAAAAATAGATATATAAGTAAGATTATTCGAATATCAATTTATACATTTGCCGAGTCAAATACAAAAGAATTATGAAAACGTATTTTGAAAATCAGAAATTCTGGTTATTGATTATCATGACCCTGCCAGTTATTTTGTTTGCTTTCCTTGATTACGGGTTGCAATGGGGAATAGGCCCTATGGGAAAAGTTGCTTTTGTCTTTACGATCTCTTTGCTTTTTCTGCTTTATATCTTGTTGTACAGAATGCAGATTGATGTAATGGATCAAAAAGTGAAAATTTCATTTGGGGTCGGTCTGTTAAGTAAAGAAATAGATGTGAGTCAGATCAGATCTATTCGTATTGTTAAAGGAAAATGGTATTATGGATCAGGAATACACCTATTGTCTAATGGTGTTATTTATAATGTAAATGCGAATGATGCAGTCGAAATAATGCTGAAAAATGGCTATCGGATTCATATAGGGACATATAACCCGTATGCGTTGAAGAAAGCAATTGAAGAGGCTTAGAAGATATATAATAGAATGAAAAGCGGATAGATTTAATCATAAATCTATCCGCTTTTTTATGTTTGAACTCCTATGTATAAAGCACGGGAGATTGAATTTCCATATTAAAGGAGCATTTGTCAGAGCTCGAAAATTCCGGTAGGAACATTGCGCTTCAAAGATATTAATTCAAAATCTGTTCCTGCGCGAATACCAAAGTCAGCAAGTTTCATTTCTACAGTTTTAGAGGCTAACTCAGGATGATTATTGTCTTTGCTGATATGGCAAAGATATACGGCTTTAAGATGTAAATCAAAGATAGCTGAAACAAATAAAGCAGCATCCATATTGCTTAAATGTCCTGTTTCGCAATGGATTCTGTTTTTTAGATGAATAGGGTATTTCCCATTTTGCAACATCTCGAAATCGTAATTAGCTTCAATTACCAAGTGGTTAACATCAGCCAAGTGCTTATTGACGATATCCGTAATTACACCAAGGTCAGTGGCGATACCGAATTTCACATCGTTAAATTCAATTTTATAACCGACATTGTCGGAACCGTCATGAGAAACCTCGAAAGCAGTAATTTTAAAATCACGGATATCGAAGGTTACTTCTTTAGAAATTTCACGTCGGGCAGAGTAGATCTTCTCAGTCATGCTGTAGTTTCGACTCATGCCATCATGTATTCGGCGGGTTGAATATACGGGGATACCATATTTTTCGCCGAGAACACCGGCATATTTGATGTGATCGGTATGATCATGTGTAATAAGAAGTGCAATGATACGCTCGAAAGGTATACCATTGTCTTTCAAATACTTCTTAATTGTACGAGGCCCGATACCCGCATCAATTAAAATTCCGTATGTTTCTGTGCCGAGGTAATAGCAGTTGCCACTACTTCCGCTGGATAAGCTCAAAAACTGTAATCCCATAAAATAAAATCTCCAACAAATATATTAAACTAAAACCGCACAAAACTCAGAGTAGAGTGTGCGGCTTTAGCTAAATATCTTATAATCAAATGATAAATTGCGAGCTGATAGATTCGTTGTCAATCACACGTTTGATTGTTTCAGCGAATAGATCTGCAATAGAAAGTATTCTTACTTTATCACATCCTTTTGTGTAAGGAATAGAGTCAGTGAAAATCATTTCCGTTAAATCAGAATTAGTTACGCGTTCTGTAGCAGGGCCTGACATTACAGCATGAGAAGCAATAGCACGCACAGAAAGGGCGCCGGCTTCCATCATAATATCAGCAGCTTTCGTAATAGTACCGGCAGTATCAACCATGTCATCCATCAAGATAACGTTTTTGCCTTTAACATCTCCAATAATGCTCATTTTCTCAATCACATTAGCCTGAGCTCTTGATTTGTGACAAAGAACTAAAGGTACACCAAAGAATTTGGCATATGAGTTTGCTCTTTTAGAACCACCTACGTCCGGAGATGCAATCACTAAGTTGTCAAGTTGTAATGACTGCACGAAAGGTACGAAAACAGAAGATGCATACAAATGATCAACAGGCACATCGAAGAAACCTTGAATTTGATCCGCATGTAGGTCCATTGTAATCAGACGATCAATACCTGCAACGCTTAATAGGTCTGCGATTAATTTCGCACCGATCGAAACGCGCGGCTTGTCTTTACGATCCTGACGAGCCCATCCGAAATAAGGAATCACGGCAATGATAGATTTAGCCGAAGCTCTTTTTGCTGCGTCAATCATTAACAACAGCTCCATCAAATTGTCAGAATTTGGGAAAGTAGATTGTACAAGGAATACGTGCTCACCACGGATAGATTCTTCAAAAGAAACAGCAAACTCTCCATCTGCGAAGTGAGTTACAATCATGTTTCCTAGCTGACATCCTAAGCTTGCACAGATTTTCTCTGCCAAGTATCGAGAATTAGTTCCCGAGAAGACTTTAAAAGAAGGATTTTGTCCCATTGCGGTTTTAGGTAATAATATTGGTTTCTAAATTTTCGGCAAAAGTACGAAAAACTCCTATGTTCTGCCAAGCTTTTGGGAAAGTTTGATATAATATTTTATAGATTAGTGAATATTTTGAGAGTTTATTGTTTTCAAACAGAGTAAGGATGAGGAGTTTTGATTAAATTAATTAAATTTGCATCCCATTTTTTGATTAAATACATGACTGATCTTATAATAGACTGGTATTTAGCTAATAAGCGTGATTTGCCATGGCGTAATACTACAAATCCTTATTTTATTTGGTTATCCGAAATTATTCTGCAACAAACCAGAGTTTCGCAGGGAATGGATTATTATCTGCGATTTATAGATAAATATCCGACGGTTATTGACTTGGCTAATGCGGAAGAAGATGAAATATTGAGGCTGTGGCAGGGATTGGGATATTACAGCCGGGCGAGAAATATTCATGCAACGGCAAAATATATACGAGATTTTTGTGCGGGTGTTTTTCCGGATACGTACAAAGAAGTTCTTGCCCTTAAAGGGGTTGGCCCTTATACAGCTGCCGCTATTTGTTCGTTTGCTTATCGGCTTCCTCATGCAGCAGTTGATGGTAATGTGTATCGTGTGATTGCGCGTTTGTTTGCTTTGACCGAACCCATCGATTCGACTGACGGTAAAAAGCTTTTTGCAGCTTATGCAGATGAGTTGTTGGACAAAGATCGTCCGGATCTTTTTAATCAGGCAATGATGGAATTCGGTGCTATGCAATGTGTCCCTCAAAGTCCTCATTGTGATGTCTGTCCTTTACAGGATAACTGCCTTGCTTATGCGCGTGATTTAGTAAAGGATCTGCCTGTTAAGAGCAGTAAGACGAAGGTTCGTCCGCGCTATCTTCATTTCTTTGATTTTGGCTCTCCCGATTCTGTTTATCTGGAAAAACGTGGAGTTACGGATATCTGGAGAGGCTTGTATCAGTTGCCTCTTATAGAGAATGACTCTGAAGAGTTTCCCTGCGTTATTTTTAACGATAAGTTTATGACTCAGGAAACTTTATCGATATCTGAGAAAATGACAATTAAGCATATTCTTTCTCATCAAACTCTGTATTGTAGTTTTTATAGGGTTGAGAGTCCTGATGGGTTTAACTTATCGGATTACATTCAGATATCTTTTGATAACCTGGAGTCTTATCCCATACCACGGGTGATTGAGAAATATTTTGAGAAAAGATAATACAAAAAAAAGGGAGAAGATATTCCGGTATCTCCTCCCTTTTTTTTGTATTATCTGCGATCTTCAGGCAGAGCGCTTTGAATAATTTCTTTCGTTTTTATCATCAAAGCGGGCAGATCGTCTTGTGTTAATCCTTTTGTCGGAATGGGTTCATGAATGGTCAGCTTTAAATGACTCGGATGCAGGTCATAAGTGCCTCTTTTCATAGCTTCAAAAGATCCTTCTATTGTCAGGGGGACTATTGGTAAGCCCAGATCATAAGCCATTTGGAAACCACCTCTTTTAAATCTTCCCATTTTGCCGGTCAGCGTGCGTGCTCCTTCGGGAAATATGGTGATTGACATATTGTGATTTAGACTGTTGATAGCTTTCTCCATTGTTTCATAGATAGACTTCGGGTTTCTGTCATCTAATAAAATATGACCTGCTATTTTACATGCTTTGCCGACAATAGGGATGCTCCCAAGTTCACTTTTCATGATCCATTTAAAGTTATGATCCAAATATCCGTAGATCAGGAAGATGTCAAAAGCTCCCTGATGATTTGCAACGAATACATAGGATTGTTTAGGATCTATTTTCCCAATTCTGTTTACACTCACTTTCTGACAGGCAAGAAAACAGGATATTCTGGCCCAGATTTTAGGAGGATAGTATCCCCAGATACGATTACCAAAAAGAATACATCCAATCATCGTTGTTAAGGATGTTAGTATTGTGACAACTAAAAAGATTGGGAGTATAATAACCCATTGTAAAAGTTTAAAAAGCATTTTCAACATCTGCGATAGAGGTTAGATTAATTCATTATATTAATTGCATAAGATAAGAACAAATATATTAAGAAATAGATTTCAAAAAAATAAAATCATAGAAATTGATAAAAAACTTGTTATATTAGAAAAATATATTTTTCTTTGCTCGTGATCCGAATGACAGTCGTTGATATTATTAATTGAATCAGATTCTGTAACTAAATTGATTCTTATTTGTTTTTAATACGATGATATTCTTTCGAGTCTTTTTTAATAATATTATTTGTATTAATTTTTTTTTCTATGAACATTTACATTGGTAACTTGAATTACAAAGTTCAAGAGTCAGATTTGAAATCTGCTTTAGAAGAATACGGCGTAGTAGAATCTGTGAAAATTGTTATTGATCGCGAAACAGGCAGATCAAGAGGATTTGCTTTTGTTGAAATGCCAAACGACGAAGAAGCTAAAGCTGTTATTGAGCAATTGAACGGAGCAGACTTTGGTGGACGTGTAATGGTGATTAAAGAAGCCAGACCACGCGCTTAATAAGATTTCTTATTGTGGGGTAATTCCTGTAAAGATAAATGAAGGGAGGGTTATTTATTTAACTCTTCCTTTTTTTTGATCATGTAGAAAGGTCGTGCAAACGAAATTCGAACGGACGGTGTATTCTGACAGAGGCTACTCGGTACTCTTATTCTGTTTTTATTCCGAAGAATTTCGTGACTTGACCCGGAGTAACAGGTGGGTATTTATGGAAAGGGTGTTTAGCTTTGAATTGTTACGGTGTATCTAATATTCAAATGACCGGAAATAAGCTATTTACGAGTGTATTTAATATTTTATTGACTTGTAATAAGTTGTTAAACGTAGGTCGCGCAAAATTGCGGTGTACAGCGCACTTTTGTGCGACCTACTTCGCAATTTTGTGCGATGTACAGCGCACTGATTATTTATCGGAGAAAAATATTAAATCTGCCTTCGAAAAATATTAACTCCGCTTTATTGTAAATTGTTTCGAGGCAAAGACAGGATGAGTAATGAGTTGGAAGATACAAAGTGTCGGACTTTTTGCATGAATGCGTTTGAGAAATGATTGAAATGCTTTTGGATATTTTGCCGGGGTAAATAAAAAACAAAACATGTATGGTATATATCAGTTACTGCGCATCACTACGTAATAACTCAAACCATACATGTTATTCTATTTATTCAGGAAAATTAAAAACTTGAAGCAGGCTCAGTGTTTATCCCTCGTATCGCTACGTAAAATACTCACACCACACTTCAATACTTACATTACTTACATAATATCTATATGTATCTTACAAAAAATCAATTAAAATCGTCTTTATGGTTTTTGCCTTGCAGCTGTTTTATAAGCTCACTAGGTGTTTGACCATAGTGACGTTTGCAAAAACGGGTAAAGTCTGTAGTTGATGAAAAATTAAATTCATACATTAAGTCTTTGGCTAAAATGTTTGAATTAGAAATTTTTCGAATAATATCTTTAGCTAACTGCTGGCTGAGCCACTTTGCAGGAGATATTCCAAACTCGTCATTGAATTGTTTGCTAAAAGTGTGTTTACTCATATTAAGCTTTTCCGAAAGTTCACCAACAGTACGGATTCCTTTGTAATTTCCATACACATTGCGCTGGAAACTGGATATTTTCAAGCAACCAAAAATTTCCTGGAGCTCTTTAGCTTCATAGCTGAAACAAATTAATAGCAATAATTCAGTTAGTTTGTGAGGATAGACAGATGAGTGAATTCCTTTATGTTTCAGATACTCATGGATTCCTTTGAGAAATATTCGTAATGTATTCTTAACAGATGTCGGATTACAAATGAATAATTCTTGAGGTTCGATGTGTTTTAATCTGCTGTTGATTTGGGGATTGCCAATTAAGTATGTGATATCAAAATAAACAACTAATACTAAACTATCCCTTAAAAAATCAATGTCAATGCTAACTCCGTTTGGAATAACAATGAACTCATTGGGTTTAACCGTCTTTATTGTTGTATTATCCCGGAATTGGATTTCTCCATCTGAGACAAATAGTAATGAGTTAAACGTTTCACTCTTATGTTCTAACTTTTCTCCGCTAGTAAACATCTTTACGCGAAAGATATTGTTCTTATCCTTATTATAAAAACAATTATTTAGAATCATGCAAAAGTTCTCACTATAATGTTCAATTATATATATGTTTTATTCTGTATGCAAAGTAAAGAAATTTTTCTTCAAGCTAAGTTTACAATTTCAAATAAAATCTTTACATATTGAGAATTTATTTTGATCCATTCAATAATCATTGGTAATAATAAAGATCATTTTTTTGTTTTGGATACAGTATTAAAATAATGATGAAAAATTTTATTGTATCTTTGACTGTGTAAAGATACTGGTTTTTTTAGAAAATAAAATAATATGATAGAATATATTAGAGGTTTATTAGATGAGTTATCACCTGCTTATGCGGTAATTGATTGTAATGGTATTGGTTATCAGTTAAATATTTCTTTGAATACATATTCGGTAATTCAGGGAAAAAAAGAAATAAAACTTTATGTTCATGAGGTAATTCGTGAGGATGCTCATATTTTATATGGTTTTTTTGATAAGAAAGAGAGAGAAATGTTTTTATTGCTGATTAGCGTTTCTGGTGTAGGCGCCTCAATCGGTCGTATGATTTTGTCTTCTATGACTGTTGAAGAAATAGCAAGTGCAATAGCTTCAGGCAATAGTGCAGCATTGAAAAAGGTTAAGGGTGTCGGGCAAAAAACAGCAGAAAGAATCTGTGTTGATCTGAAAGATAAAATAAAATCAGAGGATTCTTCGTTGTTAGTGGAAATCTCAGTAAACTCTAAAGTCAAAGATGAAGCTTTAGCTGCATTGGTTATGCTGGGATTTGTGAAAGCACAATCAGAGAAAGCCATAGATAAACTGTTGAAGAATTCGCCTAATGCTTCAGTAGAAGATTTAATTAAAGCCGCTCTGAAAATGCTTTAAATTAATAAAGTTTTTTCGTGAGTTCAAAAAGAGGATCAAAATATATATACATAATAATATTCTTATTCTGCTTCTACTTGGTAGAGGCAGGATACGCCTCTTATTCTCATGCTAAGATAAGTCAAAATCAGAATCCTGTTAAGCCAAAGGTTAAGGAGAAAGATTCTGATACTTTGAAATACCGGATACGAAAAACTGTACCTGAAAACCCGCAGGATATCAATCAATCGGGTCCTGTAGATCTGTTAATACCTGAAAATATACATACTGCTTTTGAATTTAATCCAGTCTCAAATACCTATATCTACCGTTCAAAAATTGGTGATACTGAATTAGGCATTCCCTTTAGTCTTACACGAGAAGAATATATGAAGTATCATATGGAAAATATGATGCGGACGTTTTATCGGAAAAAAATCTCTGAGAATTATCCCGAATCAGAAAATACACGGACATTTAATCCTTTCGATCTTAATTTTAGCTTAGGTGCTGCTCAAAAAATATTTGGCTCCGGAGATATTCGGATTCAGACGCAGGGATTTGCAGAACTTTCGGTTGGGTTGCAGCATGAGGTCGTCAGTAATCCTCAATTATCAGAGAGGGCTCGTAAACGTACCTCGCTGAGTTTTAAGCAAGAAGTACAGCTTGATGTAAATGCTAAAGTGGGTGGTAAAATAGATTTTAATATGAATTACAACACCAATGCGACTTTTGATTATGACGAACAGAGGATGAGGCTTAAATATGAAGGAACACCCGATGAGATTGTCAGACACATTGAGGCAGGGAATGTAAGCATGAGTTCATCAGGCGGATTGATTGCCGGAACACAATCTCTTTTTGGGATTAAGGCAGGTTTTCAATTCGGGAAATTAAAACTAACGGGGATAATAGCTCAGCAAGAGTCTGAAACCGAAGTTATCAATACACGTGGGAGTATCCAAACAATACCATTTGATATATCAATTGAAGATTACGAAGAGAATAAACATTATTTTTTAGCACATTATTTTCGGAATACCTATGATAAATCAATGAGTAAACTCCCTTATATCTCTTCCGGATATATGATTAACAGAGTGGAGGTATGGGTTACTAATAGGCAGGGTGTTTTTGATCAATCCCGAAATATAATAGCATTTATGGATCTCGGAGAATCCAGGGAAACAGGTAATCCTTTATGGGAGTCTTTGACGACGAACTTAATTCCGCAGAATGGTGCGAATACCTTATACAGAGATATTACGACTATTTATAATTCTGCCCGCAATATCAATCTGGTAAACTCAACTTTTGAGCCATTGGAAATAGAAGGATTTTATGCCGGGCGAGATTATGATAAAATAGAAAGTGCCCGTAAACTTGATCCGTCTGAGTATATACTAAACAATCAGCTAGGTTATATTTCTCTTAAAACAAGCCTTCGGCCGGATGAAGTGTTAGCTGTTGCTTTTGAATATACCTATAAGGGAAAAACCTACCAGGTAGGTGAATTTTCTACAGATGTAGTCAACGGTAATGAATCTCTATATCTTAAACTGCTTCGTTCTACAGGGCTTACTCCCGATTTGCCTATGTGGGCGTTGATGATGAAGAATGTTTATTCATTAAATGCTTTACAGGTCGAAAAAGATCGTTTCCGATTGGACATACAATATCGGAGTGATACGTCTGGAGTTTATTTGAACTATTTGCCTGAAGGTGCTGTTCGGAATGAATTATTACTAAAGGTTATGAATCTGGATCGTCTTGATTTACGGGATGAAGTGCGTCCGGACGGCTTTTTTGACTTTGTAGAAGGGTTTACCATTCACGCTCAGACAGGTCGTTTGTTTTTTCCTGTTCTTGAGCCATTTGGTTCACACTTGAGAGAGAAAATAGGTGATGATGCTATAGCTGATAAATTTGTCTTTCAGGAATTGTATGACTCCACAAAAGTAATGGTAGCTCAATTGGCAGAAAGAAATAAATATCGGATAAGTGGTTCTTATAGGGGTACTAGTGTTGCAGAGATTCGCTTAAACTCAATGAATATTCCGAGAGGATCGGTGACGGTAATGGCTGGGGGAAGGGAGTTAAAAGAGAATATTGATTTCTCTGTTGATTATATGATGGGAGTTGTGACTATTCTCAATCAGGGCCTGATTGATTCCGGAATACCCATTAACATTACGCTGGAAAATCAATCGATATTTAGTCAGCAACGTAAGACTTTGTTGGGGCTTGATGCTGTTTATTCTGTTAATAAGAATCTTAATTTGGGGGCTACTGTTATGCATTTAAGCGAAAAGTCTGTAGTTCACAAAGTATCGATGGGTGATGAATCTATTCGTAATACGATTTGGGGAGTAAACATGCAATATAGAAAAGAGTCGCAATGGTTGACGGATATGCTGGATAAAGTACCATTCGTAGATGCTGAAATTCCTTCTCAAGTGGTCGTGAATGCAGAATTTGCTCAGTTGATACCCGGGCATCCGAAAGAATTATCGAAACAGGGAATAGCTTATATCGATGATTTTGAGGCAACCCGGCTGGCGATTGATTTAAAGAATCCTTATACATGGATTTTGGCAAGTACACCTATTGAGCTGATTAATCCTCTTTATTCGGATCGTTTTTCAGATAATGGAATGAATTATTATGGGAAGAACCGGAGCCTTATTAATTGGTTTTATGTTGACGGGTTATTTACCCGAAAGAATTCTGCGCTTACTCCCACGCATATAAAGAATGATAAAGAACAGTTATCGGATCATTGGGTAAGGGAAATATTGGAACAGGAGTTGTATCCTGAAAAAGAATATAAATATAATGAGACTCGCCCCCTTCAGGTGCTTAATCTGGCTTATTACCCTAAAGAGCGGGGACCATATAATCTGGATGCTTTATATATGGAGACTAATGGCTTTTTGCAATTTCCGGAACAGCGTTGGGGAGGTATTATGCGTAAATTAGATGATTCGGATTTTGAAGCGTCAAATATTGAGCATATTGAATTCTGGATGTTAGATCCTTTTATTAGAGATAAAGAGGGTGATTCTCGCGGAGGTGAACTTATTTTTAATCTTGGAGATATTTCGGAAGACATTCTTAAGGATGGTAGGAAAATGTATGAGAATGGTTTGCCGACAGATGGAGACCTCTCTTTAGTTGAAGATACATATTGGGGTAGAGTACCTAAAAGGCAGTCTCTGGCGTATGCTTTTGACAATGTGCCCGGAAGCAGGCGTATGCAGGATGTCGGGTTAAATGGAATTAGTACTGAGGTGGAACATAATTATCCTGCTTATAAGAATTATATCGAGGAGTTAAAGAAGAAGATTTCAACACAAACAAATACAGATTGGGAAACGGATAAGTATTCACCTTTGAATGATCCGGGAGGAGATAACTATCATTATTACAGGGGTACGGATTGGGACCGTGCAGAAAAGACGATATTAGAACGTTATAAATATTACAATGGCACAGAAGGGAACTCTCCTGTATCATTTGATTCTCCCGAGATTTATGATACATCCTATAAAGTAGTACCTGATGTCGAAGATGCAAATCAAGATAATACGCTAAATGAATATGAGCGTTATTATCAATATC
>JBOFKE010000263.1:0-2183 GCA_051657185.1 Bacteroidales bacterium
GGGATTCCTCAGATTATGTTGATAGCACCGGATGGTACAATTGTAGCTCGTGACTTAGGTGGAGAAGCAATGAAGACTTTCGTAGCTGAGCAATTAGCTAAGAAATAAACGCATTTATTCATTCATGGATAAAATAAAAAACCGGATGATAGCAGTATGTTATCATCCGGTTTTTTATTATTATTTACTCTGTTTGTTATCGTTGCAATTTAGTTCTTTTTGTTTGAGATTTCTGCGAATCTCATTCTTTAGATCACACCCTGAACAACCACTGCAATCACTGGATTTGTTATCTTTTCGAATCAGAAGCTTGTAGAATTTAAAAGCTACAATAAGAAATGCTATTAATACAATTGTATAAGTTATTATTATTTGAATCATAATTGCTTAAATAAATATTAAAGCCAGATTGTAAATGATAAATGACATTACCCAAGCCAGAATGCTTGTGTATATAATTGTAAATATACTCCATTTAGTTTCTTCCGTAGCATTCTTTATACTGGTAATTGTAGCTATGCAAGGAAAATAAATTAATACAAATACAAGGAAACTTAATGCGACGGCAGGATTAAATCCATTACCATGACTGTGAGCTAATGCATGAATAAGCGTATTTCCTCCATCATCTCCGGCATAGAGAACTCCCATTGTGCTAACGATTAGTTCCTTGCCTGCTATTCCGGTTAATAATGCAGAGCTCATTTTCCAGTTAAAACCAAGAGGAGCCATTATAGGTTCGATGCTTTTACCGATACGACCGATATAAGATTCTGAAGCTAATTGCGTTTCGTATTCATATTTATTATGTTGTATGATACTATCTCTTTTTGCCAGCAAACCATCTTTAAGTTGAGGTGTCGTTTGGATATTGCTATCAAACTGTTGGATAATTTGTTCTTGTTTAGCTTCATACTCTTGTTCAAGTAGTTCATTTTTCGGGAAATATCCGAGAAACCAGATAAGAATAGATGCTACTAAAATAATCCCTCCCATTTTTTTTAGATATTGAGAAACCTGTCCCCAAACATCTTTCCATGTGGACTTCAGCGAAGGGATGCAATAATCCGGAAGATCATAACTACATTCTGTATCTTCATCCGTTACGACAAATTTTCGAAATATATATGAGAATAAGATAGCAAGGAGAATGCCTAACATATAAAGACCGAAGATTACCAGACCGGCACTTTCCTCGAAAAAAGCAGCCGATAACAACAAATAAACAGGCAGACGTGCACTGCATGACATAAGTGGATTGACTAATACCGTTATAATGCGACTATGTTTATCTTCAATTGTTTTGGTTGACATAATAGCCGGGACGTTACACCCGAATCCCATAATTAGCGGAATAAAAGAGTTACCTGAAAGTCCGATGCGATGCATCATCTTATCCATTAACTTAGCCGCTCGCATGATATATCCCGATGATTGCAGGATTGATATAAACATAAAAAGAATGGCTATATTGGGAAGAAAAACGATAACTCCTCCAACACCGGCAATAACCCCGTCTATTATTAAGTCCTTAAGTAATCCTTCAGGCATATACGTGATTATTGTTTGACTTAGTAAGTCTATTCCATTCTCGATCCATTCCATCGGATATGCTCCGATTATAAATGTAGCCTGAAATATGACATATAAGATAAAAAAGAAGATCGGATACCCCCAGAATCGATGTAATACGACTTTATCTAAACGCTCTTGAAATGTATTTTTCTCCATAGTGACTAAAAATCTCTGTATTATTTCGGGTGCAAAGATGAAAAAAAAGTTTGGTTTAATCTCAATAAAAAGGTTATTATTTGTATTGGTTATAAATTAGATATTCTGCTTTATCTCTTATATAATGCAGATTTACATTCGATTAAAGCTATTTTTTATATAGATAATATTTTAATTTTAGAGCGCAGTTCTATTCGATATATACATCATCAAAAAGAGTATTTGGCGGGTTAAGACTTTAGTCTCTTTTTAGGTACGATATATTTGAGCTAAAATATTCAGTATTCATTACTTGTGATATGAGAAAAAATACATATCTTTGCCGCGCTTTAGAGTAAGGCGATATAATGTCTAACGTATTAGCTAAAAACAACAAATTATTAACATGACAGAATTAAAAACTATTGCTCCAGTAGAGAATTTCGACTGGGATGCGTATGAGCAAGGCGAAG
>JBOFKE010000264.1:0-3068 GCA_051657185.1 Bacteroidales bacterium
CGCTCGGTCACTGTTACCTCGCTCAAGTCAACATTACTTGCTAATTGAATTTCATAATAATCTTTATTGGGTGCAATCGTGATCGTGTCACTCTTGTATCCGACATAGCTGATGACCAGCTCATTCGTTTTGGAATTTCTGTCAATCACAAATTTCCCGTCCATATCTGTTACTGCGCCTTCGCCGGTTCCTTTCCAAACGACATTGGCTGCATAAATCGGGGCTTTTGTTTCATCTAATACCAGACCTTTAATTTTTTTAGTCGCAGCTTCGGCCGAGGCTGCTGCAAGTATAAATAGTAGTAAATAGGCTATTTTTTTCATTTCAAGTGCATTTAACAAATTAAGAACCACTACTTTCTTTGCATACCAAAGAAAGCAGATAATAATTTTCGGCCCGACCTAAATGAATAGAACGGGATACGACAATACGATCGAAATGTTTATACATCACGATCATTACTAATTCTTAAAAGTTAAATTAATAGAGTGGATTTCAACGACAATATATGCCGGGAAGAATAACACAACAAAGGAGGTTCGATCCGTCGTTGCGTGTGATAAGATGTCTCGGTATCAAAGACAATCAAACAAAGTTGTTTGATCTGTTCATATGCAATAAGGAATTGTTCTTGCTTCTGTTGTTCAACCTGCTCATGAGAATCGTCTTTAAAACAGTTCTTTTTGCCCGGAGCAGTCATACAGGTAGAACAATCATCATGGATAGCTCTGTCTGCAGTGTACGAAGCATGTTCATGTGAGCAACAAGATGTTGCCTCACAATTACTTTCGCTATGATGACCTAACGTAAATGTAAATGTATCAAAGCAGAAATGAGAGGTAAAAGTATGCACAACATTTCCACCGATTCCTCCGAAAAACCAGATAAGAATCAGGGAAAATGCAATCATTATATTTGATACTTTCCGTCTCATTGCTGCAAAAATATAAATTTATTGGTAGGTGGCAAATAAAAAGATCTTAATAGGAATTATTTTTTTTCTTTTCTAACTCTTTGAATTGCTCATAAGTCAACCCGACTCCTTTACCTGTCATTTTATTTATTCGTATCTTCCATATCTTGACATTTCGCAAAGCAGGTTCCGAATAAATAAATGCCTTCTCAGGTAAAAATTTATGCATCAGCTCATTCAGAATTAATCTTTTCTGATCCATACAGTTAATAAAATCAACGTCTCCGACTACCACTACACTATCCGAACGCATTGAGTAACTGCACGCAACTTTTTCATGTTGGTTTACGAGTTCCTCTCCCCGGTTAAAGGACAGACTTATGCGGTTATCTTTTGCCAGTAAACTAAGGTGAGTTCCTTCCGGTGCCGAATGAAGATAAATCTCATCACCTAACCGCACAAAATTCATCGGAAACAGATAAGGAGCTTCATCCGGATTATTAATTGCTACCTGACAAAGTGTACATGCATCAATAATCTGATACATTTCTTCTTTATTCGTATAATGAAAAGCCTTCATGTTGTATGAGTTTTAATAAATTGTGTCTGAATCAAAATCTAATTTTGCAGTTATAATGCAGTTCGGAAATTTTTCATTTCCAGTCGTAACGCTTTTGCTTTGTTTAATGTACACGAATCCAACAATTTCCAGAAACGATCGCTGTGATTCATTTCAATCGTATGGCAAAGCTCATGCAACAATACATAATCAATAAGATGATCTGGCAAAAGCATCAGAAAATAAGATAAATTTATGTTCCCGGCCGAAGAGCAGCTTCCCCATCGAGAGGTACTATTATTGATCGTTACTTTCGTGTAAGAAAATTTATATCGATCTGCCAGCTCCTTCAGTCTTCGCGGCAAGTAGTTCTTAGCCTCAAATCTCAAAAGTCTGAATACTGAATCTTTCAGCAATCGCTGAACAGCTTCTGATTTAAAATCTGTATTGGCAGGACAACAGATCTTGTAATATGGCGCTTTATAAGTAGAAAGAAAATCTTTGCGCTCCTCTTCTATAATAAGTATTTCAGTTGACCGGGTCCGCAATTTACGTTCAGGATGAAGACTTTGCTTATCTTCTTTGATTACTCCTTTCTCAAAAAAGGGTCTTAATTGAGAACGCGTATTCTCAATACTTCTTTCAATCTCATTTTTAGATACTCCCTGAGGAACAGTCATGTGCAGTTGCCCATCTTTCATTTTAAATATGAATCGTTTGGCCCTTATATTCACATTTATAATAATCTTCCCAAACTCACTATCCTCCAGATAATATTTTGGCGTTATCCCCATAATTCAATCCTCTGCTTTTTAGATATACAAAGATAATACAGTTATCCGAATATCGAGATACCCATTTAGGCTCATTGTAAGCAAAAGCTGTATAATCTATCCTACACGAAATAAAAAAACGCGTTTTATTTGCAACCATTTGCAACAAGAAAACAAACCACTGTAATACAAATAATTAACCCCATAAATAATGTTGCAAATGATATTCTATTTGCAACCATTTGCAACCATTTGCAACACATTCAAAGCCGCTTCCATAAGGCTTTTCAGCGGTTTGTTGCAAATGTTGCAAATAAAACGACAAAAAAAGAGATTTGTTTAGAACATAAAGTTTTTCTTTGAAAAGATACGGTATATCGTTGAAAAGATACAGTGTATCTCTAAAAAGATACGGTACATCGTTGAAAAGATACGGTGTATCTCTAAAAAGATACAGTCAAACTTTGAAACGATTAACCGTATCTAAAATGAATATCCTCTATCGCAAAATAAACCTATTTACTGCAATAGAAGTGTCTTTTAATTTCAATCCCCGTATTTCTCCGGATTTACATACCTTCGAAAATATATTTACATACGTATGTAAATATATTTTGCTACCTATGAAAAAATATTTTAATACGTATCTAATTTAGCCACAATTTAATAAATTGGTTTATACTGACTTATACTGGAATTGGTTGACAGATTTAAAATATATCTATGTAGTAAAAGTTGTAGGGATGGACATAAAGCCCAATCCCTATACATCAAAATGTGATTCAATGCAGCAATCACAAATACATAATTACTTTTCACTTGT
>JBOFKE010000265.1:0-2252 GCA_051657185.1 Bacteroidales bacterium
AAACAAAGAATATCTGTATTCAGGGCTTCGAGATGTTCGAAAAAAGATTTCTTGGCAATGGCACGAATACCATTTACATTCCATGACACGAGTTTCATAGTTTCTCTTTTATATTATTTATATTATTGAGTAAAGATAACAAAGTGTTTTGACTTTTTCGATTATTATTTCCATTGAACTTTGATTATTTATTTCTTTTCTACTTGCTACTTTATTCATTTTTATAATTTTGGACTTGAAAACAAATTGAACTCTTAATTGGTTCTATTTTATATACATTCTAACATATACCATTATGGACGCTGCACATTTACGTCAATCGTCATGGTTCCGGATTTTTAATCTGGCATTTACCTTATCTATCTTATTTTTCTCTGCTTGTAGCGAGAAAGCTGTCACACCGGACAGCAGTTATAGTCAATACATTAGTGCTTATACAGGCGAAATGGTTTCATCCGGTTCTGATATCAGAATTGTGTTAGCTCAGGATTTATCTGATGTCATACTCAATGAATCGTCTGAAAGTAAATTATTTTCATTTAAACCTTCCCTCAAAGGATCAACAAGCTGGAAATCATCAAGGGAAGTTGTGTTCACACCTGATTCAGGAGCATTGCAATCTGGTGTATTATACACAGCATCTTTTAATTTGGGAAAAGTTCTGGATGTAGATAAATCTCATCAATCTTTTGATTTTTCTTTCAAAGTTATTCCACAAAGTTTCTCTGTAGATATGGATAAATCTTATCTGACAGTCGGAAGTGACAATAACTGGGTTTGCTGGTCGGGAGTATTATCAACAGCTGACCGCGTATCACTTACAGATGCTAAGAAAATGGTTTCTGCCTCAATAGGCAAAAACGAACTGAAAATCAGAATGGAAAACAATGGTACAGGAAATCAATTTCGGTTTGTGATTGACAGTATCTCCCGTACAAATCAGAATCAGGTTCTAAAACTAAATATAACCGGAAAACCGATCGGTGTAAAAAACACAGAAGAGAAAGAGCTGAATATTAGTCCGCTCGATGTATTTGATGTAATCGGAGCTTCATTTATCGAATCTGAAAACAGTTATATAGACATCTATTTTTCGGATATACCGGACGTAAACCAATCATTTAAAGACCTGATTTCAATCTATGGATTAAGTGATCTGACCATTCAGTGTGATCGTAATCGATTACGTGTTTACTTACAAATCATACCTCAGACGACATCAGTCACGTTAAACATATCAGCGGCACTTAAAAACAACGAAGGCCGGAAATTAGATCAGAGCAAAGAATTAATGATTTCGGTAGCATCTTTAAACCCTAAAGTTCAGTTATTGAACAAAGGGAATATTATGCCTGACGGGACCTCCATGATCCTACCGTTTAAAACGATCAATCTACGTAGTCTGACGATCAATATCATCAAAGTTTACGAAAACAATATTCTCCGCTTTCTGCAAAGCAACAACTATGCAGGTACGAATGATCTACGTGCAGCCGGACGTTTAATCCTGAAAAAACGTATTTCACTGGCAGGTGATCCGGCCAAAGACCTGACTCGCTGGAATGATTTCTCTATTGATCTTG
This sequence comes from Bacteroidales bacterium, assembly GCA_051657185.1. Classification (GTDB taxonomy): domain Bacteria; phylum Bacteroidota; class Bacteroidia; order Bacteroidales; family UBA7332; genus UBA7332. The sequence continues at coordinate 1,584 of JBOFKE010000265.1, forward strand.
CGCCGCTTATCAAAAAAGATCCGGGCGCAATTTATCGTGTTGAACTTACATTTGGTATGAATGATGCAATAACGCCTTGCAATAGCCGGAATGGAGAAATTGACGAACAAGGATTAATCAGTTTATCTGAAAATAGCGGCATTACAGCCGAGGATGAAGCTTATTGGGATGAACCTTATGGCTATTATTCTTCTGTAAATTATAATTGGCAACAATATGTATGGAAAGACCGAAACAATCCGTGCAAACCTACCTATTATATGAACAGCGACATATTCGCAGGTACCAATGTACTGGCTTCCAATTTGGGAATCATGGCTGAAAGAGGCAGCAATGGTAAAAACCTGATTGTGGTAAATAATATACTCAGTACTAAACCGGAGAAAGACGTTAAAGTTGTCCTGTACAACTATCAGTTGCAACCAATCGGCGAAGGGATTACGGATGCTTCGGGATTCACGGAAATCACACCTAAAGGAGGTAAACCTTTTGTTTTGACTGCACATAAAGAAAAAGAAAAGGGATATCTAAAACTGGATGATGCTTCTGCTCTCTCATACAGCCGTTTTGATGTAACCGGCAAAGAAATCCAGAAAGGGTTACGTGGATATATTTATACCGAGCGCGGTGTTTGGCGTCCGGGCGACTCAATATATGTAACATTTATTC
>JBOFKE010000266.1:0-9831 GCA_051657185.1 Bacteroidales bacterium
ATTTGCAACGTTCGGCAATTCAAAGAGAACGTCAGATTGAATTAGCGACCGAAGGACAACGTTATTTCGATGTGCGCAGATGGATGATTGCCGATAAAGATGGAGAGGGAAGACAGTTTGGCTATGTGCATGGAATGAACACCAAGGGAGAAAGGGGTAATGAGGCAGAATTCTATCAACGAAGAGAAGCAAATCCAATTGTCTTTAAGCGTAAAATGTATTTGCATCCAATGCCGGATAGCGAAATGCGTAAAACAAAAAATCTAATTCAAAATCCAGGTTGGTAATAAATGAGTGCAATTATGAAGAATACGAAATTATTATATTTGTTAGGCTCACTGATCGCCTTATCATCATGTGATAAAAATAATGATTTATCAGATAAGGCCGATTCAATTTATTCTGTTGCGGAGAATGGCGTGAAGCCTGTTTTATCATACGATATAGATGAAAAGTATAAATCAGAGTTATGGATACAAAAAGGCGGATTAGGTAAAAATAACAGTCAGGTTGTTTTTCGTGTTGAGCCAACGATTCTAGATTCTCTGAATAAGGAAGATGGAACGGCATATCAATTATTGCCTGAAGACTGTTATGAACTGACGATACCGGGCATATCTTTTTCAGATTCAGAAAGACTACTGGCTGCTGAGGTTACGTATGATCCGACTAAGATAGCCTCTTTAAGTGGTTACAACACGGTCAGATATGTATTGCCATTACAGGCTAAAGCTATAGATGGCAGATTAAACCCGGATCGGGATAGAATAATCTTAGCTTTTGAGGTGGCACAGCCTATCGTCACTATTGCGAATGGAGGATTTCAGCAAGTTGATATTAATTCGATAAAACGATTGCCTGTTGAGATAACTGTACCTTTTACCAATAAGTGGAATATTAGTTGTCAATTGAAGAATGACCAGTTTGTGGTAGATGAATATAATGCTACGAACAATACATTTTTTGCGTTATTGCCAAATGACCAATATTCTGCTCCTGAGAAAATCGAATTGAAAGAGGGTGAGAATAGCAGTATCGTTAATTACGAATTGTCTGATGGTTTACTACCTGGAAACTATTTATTGCCAGTTCAGATTGATAATATTACAGCTACTCTGGGTGGAAATCCAACAGATGTATTGGTTCCTGATACAAAAACAAGTGTGATCTATTCGCTTATAAAGGAAGGAACCAAGGTTGATAAAACAGACTGGAATATTCTTTCTGTAACATCGGAAGAACCTACCGGAGAAGGTGCAGGGAATGGTAAAGCGATTCATATGATTGACGGAAATACTGAAACATTCTGGCATTCTAAATGGAGCGGAGGTAATACGCCTCTCCCTTATGAAATAGTTATTGATATGAAAAAGAATGTGCATGTTGCTCAAATCGAATTATTACCTCGTGGCAGGGGATCAAACAATCCTTTGAAACTTGTCAGATTTGAAGGTAGTATGGATAATTCTAACTGGGAACAATTAGGCTCTTTTGAATTTATAAATCAGGATCAGCCATTAATCTATGCTGTTAAATCAACTAAGTGCAGATATATTAAGCTGGTTATACCGGATGACGGCGGCAATCAGCGAGTGGCTGCAATTCGAGAATTAGATGTCCGGGGTGTTGTTCTTTAACAAGTACTTATTAGTTTATGAAATAGGTTAGTAGTTTCGAACTGGCTGTAAGAGTTATTATACTCTACAGCCAGTTTTTTATTTATTTCAATGATACCGGAATAAAGTAAACAACATTCCTGTCTAATTTCCCTTTAGCATCTGTTTTAGGAACAAACTTCCCATTTAATGAAGCATCTATACCGAAATCATCATCATTTACGACACAGAGTGTAGAGTCGTTGTACATAGTTATGCCTTCCGGTTTATCGTGTCTGTAACCAGGGATAGCTTCTAATAAATCAACAAAGAGCTCTTTCCTTGACGAATTGATTTGTGCTGCCATTAATTCTTCGGGGCTATATAGCTCAATTGCTCGTCCCGATATATCTGTAGCTTTATTCAAGTTGATTCGAAAGACTTTTTTGAAGCCTTTTCCATCAATTGGAAAATCTCCGTCACGTTCCAACACAAGGAATGTAGAGTCATTGATATATGAAATTTCGCTCACAACATTCTTGGGATCTTCCAGCTGATAAATATATTCTTTAGTCGCATCATTTGTCAGATCAATTTGTATGATGCGAATATGAAGAGATTTATCTTTTGTTGATTTATCCGGATAATAAAGCGGTGATTGCATAATGCCGTATAGATATTTCCCATCTTTGGTAATCGTTACTCCTTCCATCCCCCGGTTAGGTCTTCGCTTCGCGTAATATTCAGGAAGTCCTTTAGATGGAGACAACTCACGCAGTAACTTTCCCTGACGATCAAATTGCATGATAAACGGTGCATACTCATCACTTACCCAGAAGGTAGAGTCAGGACCTAAAGCAAGTCCTTCGGAGTCAATTCCGCGTGACGGATTACGGATAATTTCGCCGGATAAATTGTATGCAATCTCTCCGGTCACATCATCTCCGTCTTTATTGGGAAGCCCAACCAGATTTAAACCGGTGCTATCTTTCAGAGTGATGTTTTCAATCAAGACAAGAGAATCTCCTTGTAGGCGAAACCGTCCGATCATAGGGCTGTAATCGGGGATAGGGAATACTTTACTTTCATCGGTAAGTCCATCTACATTGGGTCCGCGATCTGTCAATATATAGAAACAAGAGTCTGCCGGATCGTAACCCATGGATGAACCATATCCGCCGATATAGACCGGTGTTTCATCACCGGGAATTGTGACTGCGCGTGTTTCTACGGCAGCAGTTGTATAGGTATTGTTCTTTTGTGGAACCGTTTGACAGGAAACAAAAGCTGTTGCGCATGTTAGTGCAACCAGTAAAGTAGATTTCATAAGTTTGTATTTCGGATTGATGCAAAATAAATAAAATAGTATGAATAAGTAGTAACATAAAGGTTACGGAATAGTTTCATTGGTTCTTACTGTTTTTATGACAAAAAAACGAAGTCAGATTTATAAGGGTGGAAATGTTCTTTTTATGAGCTAAATCGTTATATTTGTGTGACTAAACAAAGCAAAATGATAAATAAAGATCTGTTATTCTTCTGTACTATTTGTAGAGATAAACCAGAGTCTGAGATTGCCAAAATTAAATGTAGCATTCCTCATACAATGAAATTATTTAAGCGGGGAGATTTAATAGCCTGCCATAGCGAGCCAATGACGCAGCTGATCATGCTCACAAAGGGAAAGGTGAAAATCGAAATTGTCTCTAACTCCGGAGTGACACTTCCTGTTAAAGATATAGAAGCACCATATCCGCTCTCTGCATCTTTCTTGTTTGCTGACGATAATCGGCTGCCCGTTGATATTGTTGCGCTCACAGATTGCGAAATTGTTTATATCCGTAAGGAAGCTATCGAGAAGCAAATAATGGCATGTCCTGGTTTTATGAAAGGATTTCTGGCATTTAATTCGAACCACACGCAGTATATATCTGAAAGATTAAAGATATTTGCTCAGAGAGGAATTAAGGCTAAAGTTGTATATTATATCTTATCAAAGGAAAAAGAAGGAATCTTTGAAATTGATTTAAGTATTTCCTCCCTGGCTGAATATTTTGGTGTTGAACGTTCTTCATTATCTCGTGTATTCTCTGAACTGATAAAAAAAGGAATTATAGAATTTGATACGAAAAGAGGAAGAATACTTGATATGAAATCTTTGATAGAGTATTATAGCTAAAATAAAAGAGGCTGGCCATTTAGTGACCAGCCTCTCTTTCTTCTCAAATTAATTACCATTTAACCTTTAATATCTGTGGATTGATATTAAGTGATAACCAGGCCCAATCTTGCCAGCGGTTATGGTTTCCTCCTTTAATGATATCCATTGTTTTTGTACCACACATAAATGAGTATCCTGCCGATAGATTTACATCTTTCATGAGGTTTACATTTACCTGTAAATCAACTTCAGAACCTAAACTTCTTTTCAGATCATCAACTTTAACAGCAGTCGTGAAAAAATGATAGTTAATATTCATGTTGACTTTTGAAGATGCTTTGTATGCAACACCTACACGACTGTCAGTCAGTCCGGGTGTATAACCGGTCTTGAATGAAGAAGCATAGAAATAATCCATAGCCCCATAAAATTTGTGATGTGTTCCGTATAACGGATCAAAGGCATGATAGGTTCCATCGTTGTTTTTGCTTCCGCTCAAATAGTCAAATCCTCCATTAATATCCCATGCATCTGTGATATGATATTTGAATTCGATATTTGTAAGAAACGCAGAAATATTCCGATCACTCTTTGTTTTACCTGACTGATAATAAGCACTAGCATTCAAATCTACACGGTCAAACTGGTAAGCCAGATTTGTGCCGAATGTTTGCATGTAGTAATTGTCTGCCTCTTTCGTTTCCGCATTACCTCCTTCAAATCCAAGATTCATAGCTAGTAAAGAGATTTGAAACGGACAATCTTTTGATTTATACTGATACCAGGCTGTTTGCATATTTTTATAAGGCTGACCACCCGGAACATAAAAACTGCCACCGTTAATCTTCTCATCATTTTGGTTTAATGCCAGGATAGCATGTACTTTATGTTCTCCCGATTCGTATCCAAGACGCAAAGCATCATGAAAACGTCCGGCAACATTCCAGTCAAGTCCGCCTAATATACGCTCATCATCATACGATAGAGCAAAACGTCCTAGCTGAGCAAAGAAACGGTTATCTCCAAAATACATTTTAGCCCACGCTTCATTAAGCATGAAGCGACCGTTTTTATCAATTTGCGGATCTTGTCCCCAAACACCTACGTGTTGAGCTGAGAATCTCATTTGAAGATTACTTCTGCTGTAGTCCATTGATAAACGTGCTCTGTTATTAATAAAGAAAACAGATTTATCCGTGTCATCGAATGGGAGTAAAGCTCCGTTTCTATACTCTGCACGAGCTCTTACCTGTGCAGACATAGAAAAAGTATTGTTTTTTTCAGAAGACTCCTGTGCAACCAGCGAACCGGCTAAACAACAACTTAGGAAAAAGGCTGAACATATTTTTTTCATAATAGGCAATCTATAATAATTGTGTTCTGTTTTTAATAAGCGTGGACGCTACCTTGAGCAGATGGTAAATAATTTACACCAATCCACGTAATCATAAGTAAAAGAAATGCGATAGGGACAAGCCATAAAGCAAAGGTGTCGTATAAAGGATTCCGACGTAAACGAATATGTATGTATCCTAAATAAGCAGATGCTGTTACGAAAGCCCATGTTTCTTTAGGATCCCATGACCAGTAATGCCCCCAGGCTTCTTTAGCCCAGATAGCTCCCATAAGAAGTCCCAGCATCAGAAATCCATACCCGATATAAATCAGGTTGTCTATAAAATCAAAAATACGAGCATCTCTTTTCTGTTTCGCAAGCTGAATGATAGCACCGATAGTTGCAGCTCCCAGCATAGCATAGGATAAAATATATGAAGTAACATGAGGTACAAACCATCCGCTCTGAAGAGCAGGCATCAGGCTTTTAGAATGGATCTCCGGTTTCAAAAGATTAATAACTACAAAAACCGTTGACATTAAAGCAGAGAAACTCAGAAGCCATGGATATTTCCATCTTTTGTATGCAATAAAACCTACGAGTGCAAGGAAGAATGAATACCATAAGCGGGTTTCACCCATTGTACGCATAGGCGGACGCTCAATATGTATCCAGAAAAGTACAATAAACAATGCAAAGATAGCTGTCCCGGCAAGCATTGTCAGATCGGCTAACCGAATATATTTTTTTAGATACACCATGCTTCCCGCCGCTATCCATAATAAGATAGACGGAATAGCAAAATAGATAAAATCATTCCATGTCATTTTGAATCTCCTTTCCTTTTCTACCTGTCCATAACATAGCAAGAGAACCTAACATCATCATTATTATTCCTGCAAACACTGGAGTAAGCCATGGATCATATACTAGCTCAAAGCTGCTATATGAAGATAGTCTTCCGGCGTTGTTGTCATATCCGTACTGATAAATGGTCCAATTGCCTACAGATAATGGCTTGTTAACTTCGATAACCTTTGCAGTCTGTTCGCCGGATTCAGTAAAAGCTACAATATCTGAACGGAAACTACGCGGTTCGGCTACGGTCATAACAATGCTGTGACTTTCATCAACAGGAAGTGTTTTATGTATCTGAGCCTGATTGCCTCCACAAACCCATCCTTCTAAGATGGTATCGTTTCTTGAAGCTGTAATTTTTACAGCCGGAGTGGCTCCGGGCATTGGAACAGGACGATATGTACTGTCTGCATTTCTGACGGCTTCATGTATATATTCCTGCACTTCGATGTCCCATCCGAATACAGATCCCGTATTCTGATCTTTGTCGATCTGGAAAATATCCGGGTTATCTTTAGGTTGCACATCTCCGTTAGAGCGATCAATAACTACTAATTTCGGAGGATATACATCCATGTCGAAATCGTTTAGCTGAATCGCAAGAGGTAATTCCTTAACATTATTCTGATCATCATATACACGCCATTCGGTTTCTCCTTCTCTGACGTACATGATATATCTTTCCATATCGGCATAGCCAAGACCCGATGCAAACAAAAACAGCCAAAGGCCGATATGATTTAAATGGAATGCATAATCGCTGATGCGGAACTTAAGAAGTCTGCGAACAATAATGATACCCAATGATAGTAATGTAAGTGTGTAAACAAGAACAAAAGCCCAATGAGAAGTCATCGCATCTAATCCCAGTTTTGTATTACTGTTTTTAACTTGTAAAACCAATCCCATAATGAGAGAAAGCAATACAAAGGCAAGAATTAAAACAACAGACATCGGAACGCCTGAGAACCATCTTATAAAGCTGCTTCGCGATGCGAATATACCCATTGCGACGCTGGCTATAAGAAGCACGAATCCTATAATAATGTTATTGGGGAAAGCCAATAAATAGAAGTCGAAAGAGCCTACAGTTAGTTGCAGAACCAAGCCGATAAGCAAGGTTCCTGCAACTACTGAAATACTTTCGGGATAACCCCATGGCTTTTGCCACATTGTTCGTTTGTTATTTTGTGTCATTATCGACTAGCAACGATTTTTCCTTCTTGTTTTGCTTTTTCTAACCAAGTAGGAGGTGTATTTTTGATCCAGTTCTCTTTCTCTGATTTGAATTTCTTCATATCAAGACCAATGTATTCCTGAGCTTTGTCTTTTGAAGAAATATCAGGCATTTCGAAACTTTGAATACCTAAGCTATATAAAACTTTTTGTAGTTCAAGCTGAGCTTGCATTGTTCTGTCTAAGCTGTGTGCAAGAATACGTTGAGTTTCTACCGGAGCATGGAATGCGCCACCGTGAGAAGCTACTGCGTAATCCCAACGCCATTGAGCCTGACGGATTAACTGCAATGATTGTTCCATTTGTTTGTCGTTAGCTCCGTTGTCCCATGCAGCTTTGGCCATAATATGAGTTTTTGCTAACTCTTCTTCAACACGGTTACGAACTTCAAGAGCTTTATCCTGATATTCATATACATATTTCAACAAGTTTTCTTCGCTGTCTCTGTGACAAGTCTGGCAAGTTGATGAAATATTTTTCAGAGGAGAAGTAATCTGGTGATCAGAGAACTTAATGCCACCTTCTGATTTGTAAGGCATATGACAATCAGCACAGCTTAATCCTCTTTGAGCATGCGGACCTACTAAGAACAATTCATAATCCGGGTGCTGCGCTTTAAGCATCGGAGCACGGCTTAATGAGTGTGTCCAGTCTTTGTAATCCATGTTGTCAAAATATTTCTCCATATCTTCAACAGTCATACCACCATCCCATGGGAATGTCAGATATTTGTTGTCTCCTTTGAAGAAGTATTCTACGTGACATTGAGCACAAACCAATGTGCGCATTTCCTGTGGAGTTGCATCTGCAATGTTACGACCCTGACGTTCGAAAGCTTCAATCAAAGCAGGACGCGTGATAGTCAGTTTCATTGTTTGAGGATCATGACAGTCAGCACATCCGATCGGATTTACGATGTCAGCTCCGTAATGGCTCCATGATGCTTTATAGAAATCTTCGATTCCTTTTTCTTCCATCATACGTGGAACGTCCGGACTTTTACAAGCCCAACAAGTAGAAGGCTGCATATCTTTGTGTTCATGATCCGGTGTACCTGTACGTAAAGTATTCGTTACATCTTCAATCGCAAACATGTGTCCGCGTGGTGCATTATAGTCGCGAGAGAAAGCATAACCGGCCCATAAAACGACCATATTCGGACGGCTTTCAAGCATATCTTCTTTGGTGTTACCTAGGTGTTTGCTTGTAAAGTTCATTTCCTTAGTTCGTTTCCAAGTATCATATTGACGAGGATAGTTGATTCCCCATTCTTCATTCTTAGGATTGATGCCTTCGATTTCGATTTTTTTATTCGCATATAATGTTGCGATTTCTGCTCTGCGTTCTGTAATTGAAGCAGCCAAAAGGCCAAGCATAAATACGGCAACCATAACAAAAGCAAAAATAGCCCATCCGATAACAGGGCGATTCTTAATTGATTCTGATAGTTTTTTGAACATAAGTTATTTGGATTTTTTGTTATTCATCATTTTTTTAAGCCATGCCGGAACCGGAGATTCTGGCATCGGTGCAATCGCATTCGGTGCTGAAGAAATATTGCTTACAACAGTATGAGGAACATCCCGATGGCAATCCCAGCATTTTTTTCCTTCTCCCTCTGTCGTTTGTGTGTAATCAATCATACCGGTATTCACAAATTCAGTATTCAATTGTGTATGACAACGGATGCAGTTATCCATGATAACCTGACTACTTGCATCTCTCGGACGGATCACGTCCGGTTCACCATGCATTGTAAAGACGGCTGAATGGTAAAGACCATCTATAGCCTTAAAGGCGTATTTGTTAAACACATTATCTTGCGGGACGTGACAATCGTTACAGGTTGTCTCTTTTCCATGTGAACTGTGCATCCATGACTGATAGTAAGGAGCCATGATGTGACAGTTGACACATGCCGCAGGATCATCTGATAAATAGGTATGTGCGCGGGATACATATATAATGTAGCCAGCAAGACCTATAGCTATCCCTCCTAAGATAAAAAGAGGGACAACAAACCATCCGGGGATGAGATTCAATAATTTCTTCATTTTATTAATTCAGTATAAATCAGACAAATGTATGAAGTGTTAAATTGATAAAGTGTGATAAATGTCACACGTTATAAAATTAATTTGTTTAAATATATGTTTACTGCGGGTTATTAGAGATAATATGTATTTGATAAACAGAATCTTTATTGTAAAGCTTCTTTATGTTATCTTTGTCAGATTATTATCTGAACTGAAACTGTATGACTATTAGTATAAAAACGTATATTGAAGAAAATATTTTACCTTGTTATTCCACATTTGATAAAGCGCACCAAAGAGATCATGCTGTGAAAGTTATTAGTGAGAGCCTGAAACTAGCTCATTTTTATCCGGTAAATCCGGATATGGTATATGTGATCGCTGCTTTTCATGATTTGGGATTGAGTAAAGGAAGAGAGCATCATCACATAGAGTCGGGTAAAATGCTTTTGGCGGATGAGTTTCTGAAAGCGCGGTTTACTCCGGAGCAAATGGTTTTGATGCAGGAGGCTATTGAGGATCATCGAGCATCCAATAAGCATGAGCCACGTAGTATTTACGGAAAGATTGTGGCTGAGGCTGATCGTATCATTAATCCGCAAATCACGC
>JBOFKE010000267.1:0-3510 GCA_051657185.1 Bacteroidales bacterium
ATGATTTAAAATCTTTCTGACTTGAGTTTCCATCTTATTTTTCTTTTAGCGAAGATCAAAGATGGAAACTTTTTTTTTGTCTTTAAAATGTCGATTTTACTTTGCCATTTTTTGACGGTTCAAAGTTACCGATTACAACACCGCACAAAATTGCGAAGTAGGTCGCACAAAAGTGCGCTGTACACCGCAATTCTGTGCGACCTACGTTTAACAAATAAATACAGGTGATTTGTGTATTAGTTTGAGTGTGTAATTTATTAATTCTCTTGTGTTTATACTTATTTGTACTCGTTTGGCGGAAAGGATTACAGCAAGTGTTGTTTACGGGACAAAATAAATGCAGATAGTCAGGTTGGTTATTTCATATTTCTATAACTTTTTGATTTGCTCCCACTGCTCCCGGCTCGCCACTCCGGAGGCTGTAAGGCAAAATTATAGGCACAAAAAAAAGGAGATTCAAAATGAATCTCCTTTTTTCGTAGCGGGAACGAGAGTTGAACTCGTGACCTCCGGGTTATGAATCCGACGCTCTAACCAACTGAGCTATCCCGCCAGGTGTAAAATGATGATAAGATAATTGTTTTGTAGCGGGAACGAGAGTTGAACTCGTGACCTCCGGGTTATGAATCCGACGCTCTAACCAACTGAGCTATCCCGCCATAAAAGCTGCTTTTGAGTTGTTTTGTTTCTCAATTGCGTTGCAAAGGTATGGCTTTTCTTTGAATTTGCAAATTTTGAAACAGCTTTTTTTTCTGCTCTTTTCAAGTGTAGAGAGCAGTTTAAGTCTTATTAATTTAAAATCCAGTTGATTAAAAAGAGTTTTATTGATGAAAAAAAATTGCGATCAGGTCTGTTTTTTTAGAGTTGCTGTGTGAAATAACCTATTTCATTAAGATCATAAACTTCGCAATTCAGTTGGATTGCTTCATTTTTCCACAGATTCCGCCAATAATTGGAGAGATCAGCATCCAGAATGATTTGTTTCGGAGTGAATAAGGTTAATATATGCGAAAGACTGTCTTTGCAACCTTGAGATAATATTAATAATTCGACTTGATGTGGCTGAGTTGTGTTTCTTTTGCGTAAGGTATCGGTGTCGAGACGAAGTATTTTATTCCCGTTAATTTCTAGGAGACTCTCAGAAGTATGTTGATGTATTTGAGTTGCATTCAGATCTCTTTTCAGAAGGCGCTTTGATTCTGTGCTTAATGTGTCCTGATGAAAACAGACAAGTTTCTTATCGGTTTGTAAAATGATCGATGCCTGATTTTTTACGGGTATCAGATGAAGAGTTTGAGTTTGATTGAATTCGGAATAGACGATAAAGCTAATAAACATAGAAAGAGTGCATATAGCAAATTTTCGATGATTGCGTATAAAAAGGAGTACTGCAAAATATATAATATATATTCCGATTAATTCTTTTGTATTCAAAGTATAATCAAATGTTGCGTATGGAAGTTCCCGAAGATACTTTAGGATATCCTCAAACCAGTTGTTGAGTTTTTCAATCGTCCCACCGAGCCAGAAGTAAGGAAGATGGAAAGAACGTAATAGCAGTGCAAATATTGAACCACCAAATAGCACATATATGAACGGAAGCGAGATTATATTCGCAATAAGAAAATTAGAGGGAAATAACCCAAAGTAATAAGAGACTAAAGGTGCTGTCATTATCTGGGCTGATATGCAAATGAGCAAATAACTACAAATGATTCTTATCGATTTGTGTTTGTGTATGAATAGGTTGGCGCTGAATGATTGCATTAATAATATAGACAATACAGCCAGAAAACTTAATTGAAATCCTAAATCAAGAATAAACAAGGGGTTATAGACGAGTAAAACAATTGCTGCAAAAAATAATGTATTTAAACTGAACCGGTCTTTCTCAAAAAGAGCTGCTAACGTATATATGGTTATCATGCATACAGCCCGCAGAACTGAGGGTGTTGATCCAACCAGAAAACAATAAAAGAAAAGAATGGGTAACGGAAGTATGAGGCGTAATTTATAAAAACGGGAGTTTCGGGGAATAAAGATAAGAATTGCGAAAATAAAACTGTAGATAAGTCCTACGTGAAAGCCACTTACAGCAAGTAGATGCGAAATGCCATTTTTGCGAAAGTTGTCTTTTTGAGTTTCATTTAATGATTGTTTTTCACCTAATAATAATGCTTCTGACAGGGCAATAACGGATTCATCCGAATAAATCTGGTTCAGATATTCACAGATTTGCAGTCTGTATGTTGCTGATTTGATTCGGGCAGAATTATAAGGTATGTGTTGTTCAGATACCCACGAATTACTGTCAACAAAAGCAGTGAAATGTATGTCTTTCTTTCTGAGATATGCGTTGTAATCAAATGTTCCGGGAGGTGAGGGTCTGTCTGTCGACTGCAGGTACGCATTGAAAACCAAAATGCTTCCAGGTTTTAATGGAGGTGGCGGATTCTGATTAGAAAGATACAATTGTGCTTTTTTATGGGTGAATGCGTTAGTTGTTTCACAATCTAATATTTGGGCCGTTACCTGAATACCTTTATCCTTATACATCGGATAATCAATTACGCATGCATGAAAGATATGAGATTGATCTGCAGATGGATTTTTTTCATTACTGAGATACATATTTATATATCCGGCAGTGAATGCGGAGCAAATAATAAACAGATGAATGCAGAGTGTGCGATGAAAGGATTCGCTTTTACGATAAAAGAGATAGGTTATAAAAATAAGCAGGCTGATACAGCTGCTAAGATATAAAGCAGAAATACCGGCGTAAATATAGAAGAACAGAACACCGCTGATGTAAGGCACCAGCAGACGAAGTAAAGGATAGTTGGATTTGTCTTGTGTTCTGTTCTTCATGTCTTTTATAAATTATACGATTGTAAGGGCTTTGTCTTACAATGTTTTTAAGTCAGCAATGGTCTCAGCAGGATTTTGAGATTTAAATACAAAGCTTCCTGCAACAACAGCGTCAGCACCGGCATCAGCTAAAAGTTTGCCGGTTTCCATATTTACGCCTCCATCCACTTCGATAAGCGCTTTTGATCCGGTTTTGATAATAAGTTCTTTAAGTTTACGAACTTTATCTACAGAATAAGGAATGAATTTTTGATTTCCGAATCCCGGGTTTACACTCATTAATAAAACGAGATCAACTTCGGTAATGATTTCTTCAAGAACAGAAATCGGTGTATGAGGATTAAGGCTAACGCCCGCTTTCATTCCGGCATCTTTGATTTGATTCACGACACGGTCTAAATGAGTACAAGCTTCATAATGTACTGTCATGTATTCAGCTCCGCAAGCTTTAACCTCGTTAACGAATTTCTGAGGTTCAACAATCATAAGATGTACATCAAGCGGTTTCTTTGCATATTTCTGAATGTATTCTAATACAGGAAAACCGAATGAAATATTAGGAACGAAAACTCCGTCCATAACATCAATATGTAACCAATCAGCCTGACTGGCATTCAACATTTCTACATCACGTTGAAG
>JBOFKE010000268.1:0-1783 GCA_051657185.1 Bacteroidales bacterium
TGCCGCAACGCTGGTTATTACAGCTGATTATACGAAATCAGGTCAGTCGGCCAGAGAAGTTGTTTATACCGTCCCGGTTTTGGGTACGGCTGCAATAGATTACAGTCTTATCAGAAACTGTCACTATAATATAACAGCAACAATAACAAAATCAGCAGAACAGACGACACCGCTGACTGTTGAATATGGCGTTGTTGAATGGCAAAATGCCGGAAATGGTCGATTTGAGACGGGCAATACAATCTTTTCAGGTAAATGGGAAGCTGGTACAGATAAAACAGATAACATGATCGCTGTGTCTAATAACGCGGCGGTAACTTACGAATTTGAATTAAGTTTTCCCACAAACGCTAAATGGACTGCACAGCTAACCAATACACGCGACTTTGATTTTGACCTTAGCGGAGATGGCGTTCGTGAAGGTATCGCGGGAGAGGGTACAATCAAAAAAATACGAATCAAACCCCGAGCAGAAGTTTATTCAAATGATGTCATGACCGAATTTTATATTACGGTATTTGATGGGATCGAAAATATCGAATCGGACTTGAATAATGACGGTGGTACCGGAACAGGGAAAAGATTTATTATCAAACAAAATCCGAATTAAGCGTATGAGAAAGACAGCCTTTTTTAGTATTACTCTATGTATAATTCTATTAAGTTCTTGTGTGAATGGGCTTGTCTCTGACATAGAACAGCAATCGAAAAATACAATCACTTTTACGCTCTTCAATTCAGCTGCATCGGCTGGTGCAACGAAGGCAACCCGGAGCGTTGATAATATGCTTAATAACGAGAAGGTCATTAATCGTATTGATATATTCTTTTTCAAAAGTGATGGAACAACACTGCTTTTTTATCCGGATAACAGTCAGATAATCATTAATTCTGATAAGGTAACTGTGAATGTTCCTGAGAGTATTATGGAATCGATAGATGCGACGAACGGATATAGCATATATGTTTTAGCTAATTGTCAATTGGATCGATCGGTGTTTAACGGCAAAACTCTTATTGAGATAAAGCAGTTATTGATGAGTAATGTAGCTGGTAAGATGTTCAATGAGTCTGATGCACCTGTTGATTTTATGATGGATAGCGAGCTTCTTAATGTATCGTTCAATAATAATTCGTCGCCCGCTGAGCTTGGTAAGATATATCTTTACAGAGCTGCTGCCAAAGTGGTATTAGATATCATTCGCGCTGATATATCCGGATATACAGCTGTAAAAGCTGAGGTGAAAATTGTCAACTTCCTGAATAAAACGACTCTTGGCAGTGAATATTTATATGCAGCACAGAAGGAGGATTTCAAATCGGCAACAAAGACGCTTACTGCTCAGAATGACAACAATCACTCGTTTTTGTCAGATGCATCGAATCCTATTTATACGTATGCTAATGATTGGGCAACGAATAAAGAAAATGAGAGCTACCTGTTACTTGCCGTTGATTGGCAGAAGAATGGAGAAGATACACCCAAAACCTATTATTATCGGATCCCATTTTCTTATATTAATGCCACTGAGGGAGATATCGAAGCAAACAAGAATAGAATCAGAAGAAACTTTATCTACCAGTTTGCAGTTGAAGTGACTCGCTTCGGAGCTCTTGATCCCGCGGAAGCAATGGATATTGCTGCCAATTTTGAACTGATTGACTGGACATCCAAAACCGTAAATGTATCTATTCTTCAATATCATTTCCTGTTTGTTTATAACCCAAATGTAGAAATACATAATCGAAATACGAATATATGGGAATACAAGTCATCCAAAGA
>JBOFKE010000269.1:0-2858 GCA_051657185.1 Bacteroidales bacterium
TCTGTTTCTGACGCAAAGAAGCCCGAAGCATCGTTGATGAAATCTCAAGCAAAGGTGCCTGGAAGATTTGTACATTCGCCGGGCAGGTCTCAATTTGCTGACCCGGACGCGGATAAACGAAGATCCGAAACTCATTCAGGATTTCGTGAGATAAAAACCACTTATCAAATGCCACCCAATTATCTCCTCCTATAATAAGAGTAAACTCCGTTTCGGTATATTTTTCACGTAACGCGCGTAGCGTGTTAATCGTATAATTGGGTGTTGGAAGATAAAGCTCAAAATCCGAAGCTTTAATTCCATAATGCGGGTCTAATGCTATTTGAAGCATCATTAAACGTTCCGCAGGACTAGCTAATTCTGCTTTATCCTTTAGCGGATTATGGGGAGAAACCAACATCCAGATTTCATCCAGATCGGAAAACTCCTTAATAAAATTCGCAATTGCCAAATGCCCAATATGAATAGGATTAAAAGATCCGGGAAATATACCAATTCTACGCATAACTGTTGTAATATCTAAGAAATTTGACTGTTTACAAAAAACGGAACTAAAACAATGTCCTTGAACTATTTGTTTTTGTATTAAAGTAAAGATACATCGTTTGTGTCGAAAAAGAAAAGATTCTGCATAAAAAGTAAATGCACCGTAAAATATAGTCGCAATTTATTATAAAACTAAAATTAGTAGAACACTATGAGAAAAAGTATTTTTTTATTCGCCATCTTAATTGCCAGTATGCTGAGCATCTCAACAGCAAGCGCACAACTTAAATTAGGTGTCAAAGCAGGTGTTAATGTCTCTGAGGTTTCATTTAACAAAAACTTCGGTGAAACATTCAGAGCGTCAAACCGAACAGGATTTGTTGTCGGACCTACATTAGAGGCAATGATACCATTTATCGGACTGGGCATAGACGGATCGTTATTGTATTCCCGAAAAGGTTTCGAAATGGACAGCCATTCAAATACTCGTATCAAAGGAGATTTGTCATATTTAGATATCCCGGTCAATCTGAAATGGAAAATCGGAATACCTAAAGTTATCGGCGTGTATGTTGCTGCAGGTCCTTATGCAAGTGTGTATTTAGGTAAATCAATCAAAAGTGCATATGAAAATATCAAAAGAGACTTCAACATGGACTCATTTGATTGGGGGATGAATGCAGGTGCCGGTGTCGAATTATTTAGCAAACTTCAGGTGGGTGCAAACTACAGTTGGGGTTTCACAAAAAGCAAATTCGAATTTGATAATATGGAATATGGCTTCAAAAACAGAGGCTGGACAATCAGCGCAGCTTTCTTCTTTTAATAAATCCCGATATTCTTCTATGCATAGTAAGAAGTCCCGATCATTAACATAAAAGAATGGGCAGACATTCTTCCATAAACCATTAACCTTTTTACACATCCTCTTTATCTTGTTTATTTACAAGAATATAGAGGATGTTGTATTTTAATAGAAAACGCAATACCGAAAAAAAATAATAGAGAAATTTGCAGGATATAAAAAAACATCATATCTTTGCATCGCAATTGAGAAACACCGCAACTCTTTGAGAGTCGGGTTTTGAGATAAGGCCCATTCGTCTATCGGTTAGGACATCAGATTTTCATTCTGGAAAGAGGGGTTCGACTCCCCTATGGGCTACTAAGTATAATAAAAAAATAGGAGATTAGTCGACATGGCAAATCATCAGTCATCAGTTAAAAGAATTAGACAAACTCGCGTAAAAAGATTACGCAACAGATATTACGCTAAGACTGCAAGAAACGCGGTTAAAAGATTACGCGCAATGTCTTCTAAAGAAGAAGCGGTTGCTTTATATCCAACTGTTTGCTCTATGCTAGACAAATTAGCAAAGAAAAACGTTATTCACAAGAATAAAGCAGGTAATCTTAAGTCTAAATTGGCAGCTAAAATTGCTAAGTTAGCTTAATAAGATATTGAGAATGGCTTTTATAGCCTTCTAAGTTGGCCCATTCGTCTATCGGTTAGGACATCAGATTTTCATTCTGGAAAGAGGGGTTCGATTCCCCTATGGGCTACTGAATATATAATTATTTCGGTAGTTATGTATTTAAAATTATACGAATGACTTAAGGTCTTCCTAAGTTGGCCCATTCGTCTATCGGTTAGGACATCAGATTTTCATTCTGGAAAGAGGGGTTCGACTCCCCTATGGGCTACCGTTAAGGTGTTACGAAAGTAACACCTTTTTTTGTGTCCATACATAAGGAAATAAACCTCATTCCGCAATTATGATAAAAAAGGGATCAGCGGATAAATACAGTTAGTAGCTTTCAATATTAAGGCCGGATATCAAAATGAGATCTGTGCTTTAGATTCTCTCAAAGAATCTTACTACTAACAAAATTTGAAGTTTTATTTGCAACATTTACAACACCTATACAAACATATATAATACAGCAACTTACGTGTTGCAAATGGATTTTCATTTGCAACCATTTGCAACCATTTGCAACAGCGTCTAGCCCCGATCCATAAAGGGTTTCCGAAGGATGTTGCAAATGGTTGCAAATAAAACGCGAAAAAAAACTTTTGTAGTGAGCGTATAAAAAGAATCAGGAGATTGTCAAATTTATACGGTGTATCTCTGAAAAGATACGCCGTTTCTTTTAAAAGATACACCGTATCGTTGCGAAGATATACCGTATCTTTTCAGAGAAACACTGTATCGTTACGAGCTATTTTCCAATTTGTCTTATACTGAAAAAAGTTGACACAAAATGAGAAATAAATCATGTCAAAAAACAAACGTTTCAGTGAAGACGAGAAATTAAATTTAGTAATTGGCTATTATGAGTCCGGAAAGAGTAAAAATGCTTTTTCAAAA
>JBOFKE010000270.1:0-5952 GCA_051657185.1 Bacteroidales bacterium
AGCTCTACGCCAAAGATACTGTACAGGAGCAACCAAAAAATGCATTAATTTGGAATACGGAAATAAGACGAAAATGAATAATCCGGTCAGAATATGAAGTTTATGTATTAAACTCATCTGAGACATTACTGATGCCGCATTTGGACTTAAGCTTACGACACCTTTAGCCCAGGTATCTAATAAAAAATACTGTTCTGGAGGAGAGACGGCTGTTATAGCCGTAGACCATACTCCTAAGAAGATCTGTACAGAAACCAGCAATGAGATGAAAATGTCATGAATAGAACTATTATCATGGACCCTTTCATTCATTAAGCGCCGGTAAGATAATATAACTATACCAATAAAAGCACATACTCCAAAGAATGACCCCATTGTGATTGCTAATATTCTTTTTGTAGCAGGCGTCATAACCAGCTCATAAAGCCATCTGGGTGTAAAAAGTCCAAATATATGCCCTAAAAGAACAAACACAATTCCATAATGAAATAACAGTAAAGCCATATCATAGAGTTTATTCTTCGATAATAATTGAACGGATGTTGCCTGGATTGTCTTAGAGGCCTTAACAAATCGTGTCGCAATACCAAAAATCAGTAATGCGATGACGACATGAGGAAGATAGTTAAACAATGTATTATCCCAAAAATTAGTCATAAGGCTATTGAATATTTAATTATCAATATTAATACCGGATTGATGTAAATTACATCCTGAACAAGCCATTTGAATAGCATCAGAAGGTCCGGTATCTTTATAATAAGAAGCTGTTCCTTTACTTGCATATTCTTTGATCAACACCTCAACCAATAAAGCATAAGGACTTTCTGCCTTACTTAGATTTTTGTGAAGTTCATTCAACACCTCAACTACTTCGGCCAGATAATCTCTTGATGTTACAGAATCTTTTGTTGATCCTAAGAAATCGAGATAAACAGGTAAATAATCAGGCAATTCACTGTTTGTGAGAATTAATCCTTCATCTTCATACATCATTTTAAGATTAACCATAGCCATACCCCTTTGTTTTGAATCGCCATAGATATGATCAAACATATACAAAGAAGCTGATGGGGTATAATCAAATATATGAGTGTATATCTGTTCCCATTCGATCAAAGACATATGACAGAAATTCTTAATGAATTTGTTAATCTTATATTTAGATTTGGAGCTTAAAGTATTATTCAGAGACAAAAAAGCTTCAAATGAAGGTAATGCCTCCTGCACTTTAGCAGAAGGATAATCTAAAAGTATAGATATTAATTTTAAACATTTATCCATTATAAACCTCCCATTAAGTTTTTACTTCGTTCTTTCCCATGAGGCTTCTCAAACCCTGATTCGGAACGAGTCGCAAATGTGTCATGAAAATGATCTGTCCTTACTGTAGGAATAACAAAACGCTCTTCATACGGCGCTAATGCCAGATACCTGTACATTTCATCTATTTGCAGAGCAGTCAATCCTAGCTTATTATATATAGAAGGATCAATAACATCATTATCAACAAATTTATTACGCATCAGGTTTCTCATACCTACAAGCTTACTCATCGCAGTTTTTATAGGTTCCTCATTACCTGCGCACAACATATTTGCAATATATTTGACAGGAATACGCATTTCCTCGACAGTGGTCAGTTCAGGAGCCTCCGGATTATTTTCTAATTCATAAATTACTGGAGAAAGAGGAGGTATGTACCAAACCATTGGTAAAGTACGGAACTCAGGATGAAGCGGAAAAGCAATCTTCCACTCTTTCATCATTTTATATACCGGCGAAATTTTGGCTGCTTCTATAATCTGATGAGGAATACCTTGAGCTGTAGCTTCTTTGCATACATTCTCATCGTGAGGATCTAAGAATATGTTCAACTGCGTTTCGTAGAGTTTTGCCGGATCATTCTCTGAAGCATACTCCTTAATTCGCTCTTCATCGTAAAGCATTACTCCGATATATCTTATTCTTCCGACACATGACTCAGAGCAAACTGTTGGTTTTCCATCTTCAATACGAGGAAAACAGAAAGTGCATTTTTCAGACTTCTTTCTCACCCAATTGAAATAACTCTTCTTATAAGGGCATGCACTAACACACTCTCTCCATCCTCGACATTTATCCTCATCAATTAATACAATACCATCTTCATCTCTTTTATATATAGCTCCTGAAGGACAGGCTGCTACACAAGCCGGATTAAGACAATGTTCACATAATCGGGGTAAATAATACATAAATGAACGTTCAAAAGAATCGAAATCCTTTAAATCCAGTCCGGAAAGATTGGGGTCAGATGAACGGTTTACAAATGAGCCACCCAAATTGTCTTCCCAATTAGGCCCTTTATTTATCTTTTCCATCCGTTTACCTGTCAAAATAGAATAGGGGCGTGCTGTAGGCGGAGTTTTAAGTTTGCCGCTACTTTGCAGGGTTGAATAGTTAAATGTGAAAGGCTCATAATAGTCATCAATTGAAGGCATATACGGATTTGCAAAAATCATAGATAACTCCATGAGTTTAGATCCTTGCTTCAATTTAAGTTTATCACCTTTCTTTATCCAGCCCCCCATATATTTATCCTGGTTTTCCCAGTCTGTCGGATAACCTGGCCCTGGCTTGGTCTCAACATTATTAAACCAGGTGTATTCGACACCCTGTCTGGAAGTCCAAACATTTTTACATGTAACAGAACAAGTATGGCAGCCTATACATTTGTCCAGGCTTAAAACCATACATATTTGAGATTTAATCTTCATTCTTTAGTGAATTAATTAATGCTTAAATTTAGTCATTACCCCATTCAACTTTCGAAACAGCTCGAATTATAGCGACCTCATCACGATTTGCTCCAATAGTTCCATAATAATTGAAGCTATACGAAAGTTGAGCATAACCGCCAATCATATGAGTTGGTTTCGGACAGATGCGAGCTAAAGAGTTATGCAATCCACCGCGAACCCCCGTATGTTTACTTAAAGGCATATTTATGAAACGCTCTTGATTATGATAAAGGATCAATGCTCCTTCCGGTATTCTCTGGGACAATACTGCACGACACATAGTAGCGCCATTATCATTGAATAATTCGACCCAATCATTATCCTTAATGCCTATCTTAGAAGCATCTGTTTCACTTATCCATACAACAGGGCCTCCACGTCCAAGTGTAAGCATCAGTAAATTATCTGACCACATAGAATGGATTGTCCATTTATTGTGTGGTGTAATAACATTTAGAGCAAGAACCTCTTTCTTATCTTTGATGTCCATTTTAGCTAAAAGTGAATTAACAGCTTTAGTCGAAATAGGAGGTTTATATGTAACAAGTCCTTCGCCGAACTCTCTCATCCAGATATGATCCTGATAAAAAGATTGGCGCCCGGTTAATGTTCTCCAGGGGATCAGTTCATGCACGTTTATGTATCCGGCATTATAACTGACCTTTTCGGACTCCATACCACTCCAGCAAGGAGATGTAATAGCCTTGCGAGGCTGAGCGACAAGATCATCATAACGCAAGTGATCTCCTTTACGCCTGTTTGCTAAATGGGAATGGTCTAATCCTGTTTTCTTTTCCAGACTTTCCCATGCTTTAACAGCAACACGACCGTTACTTTCCGGAGCTAAAGTCAGAATTGTCTCTGCTGCTTGAATATCTGTCTGAAGTTGAGGTAATCCTTGTGATTCACCATTCTCGGTCACTATAAAATTCATCTCTTTTAGTAACTCAAACTCATCTTTTGCATCCCAACTAATACCTTTGGTTCCAACCCCCTTACTTGAGACTAAAGGGCCTAATGACGTAAAACGTTTGTATGTCTCGGGGTAGTTTCGCTCAACGGCTATAATATTAGCCATATTTACACCAGGTTGAGGTAATTTACCTGTCTCTTTCCAGTCCTGTACATTAGCACATTCAGATATTTCCATAGGCGAGTCATGCTGTATTGCCTGTAAAACAATATCTGTTTCTTTACCTAAATGGTTTACACAAAGCTCAGAGAATTTCTTTGATAATTCTCTGAACATTTCCCAATCTGAACGAGCTTCCCATACCGGATCAACAGCTTGGCAGAATGGATGAATAAATGGATGCATATCCGTGCTACTGATATCATTCTTTTCATACCAGGTTGCAGCGGGCAATACAATATCGGAATGCAAAGTCGATGTAGTCATGCGGTAATCAGCTGTAATAACCAGATCAAGTTTTCCTTCCATATCTTCATCCACCCACTTCACTTCTTTAGGTAGAGAAACCCCTCTTTGCTTTAAGTTATCACCACCAACACTATTTTGGGTTCCTAGCAGATGTTTCAGAACATATTCCATACCTTTTGCACTGCAACCGATCAAATTAGAGCGCCAGATAAAAAGATTTCGAGGATAGTTTTGCTCATTATCAATATCCTCACTCGCCATAGCTACTTCTCCTGATTGAAGCTTTTCACATAACCAATCTTTAGGATCCTTATTAGCCGCTTCTGCCTTTTTTACTACCTCCAGTGAATTCATATTAATTTCCGGAGAGCAAGTAGTCCAGCCCATACGCTGCGCTTTTATATTGCAATCGACAATTGATAATCCTTCCCATCGTTTTTGATCAGCAAGAGGAGATAATATTTCCGATAATCCGACATGTTCATAACGCCATTGATCACTATGCATATAGAAGTAAGAGGTCGAATTTATCTGACGAGGAGGACGTAACCAGTCTAAAGCGAAAGCCAGAATACCCCAACCAGCCAAAGGACGGATCTTTTCTTGTCCTACATAATGGGACCAACCTCCTCCGGATTGGCCGACACATCCACAAAGTATCAATAGATTAATAGCACTGCGATACGTCATATCAGAGTTGTACCATTGATTTACTCCGGCACCTATGATTATCATTGATTTACCTTGTGTTTTAGCTGCATTATCAGCAAATTGTCTGGCAACTGTAATAACTTGTTGCATTGGTACGCCTGTAATCTGCTCCTGCCACTTAGGAGTGAAAGGGAGATTGTCGGAATAAGACCTCGCAGAATTTACATCATTTAATCCTCGATCCACACCATAATTGGCGATCATCAAATCTAAAATAGTCGTACAATAAACGGTCTCAGTTCCTGTATTTATTCCAATTACCGGTACATTATGTGTGATGATATCAGCATGCTCCGTAGCATTAATAAAAGGATTCTTATAATTCTCCCCACCGAAGAAAGGAAAAGAAACTTCAAGAACCTGATGATTATTTTCAGAAACACTTAATATCGGATCGAATATATTACCTGTACGGACATCTTTTAATTCGAGATTCCATTTGTTATCACCATCCCACCGCGATCCAATTGTTCCATTCGGTATTACGGTTTCTCCATCACGTGTTAGCAAGATCGGACGCCAGTTTGCATGTTTATTAATACCTAAAGTATCACTAAAATCAGAAGCTTTCAGTATTTCTCCGGCAACCCACCGCTCGCCATTCTTCTCTAGCTTCACTAAAAAAGGGAGATCGGTATATTGCTTGGCATAATCCGTAAAATATGGAATTTGTTTATCAACATAAAATTCTTTTAGAATAACATGCCCCAGAGCCATTCCCAAAGCTGAATCTGTACCTTGTTTAGGTCTGACCCAAATATCAGAAAACTTTGCAGCATCGTTATAATCCGGTGCAATAACTACGACTTTAGTCCCCTTGTATCGGGCTTGTGTCATGAAATGTGCATCCGGAGTACGTGTTACAGGTACGTTTGATCCCCAGAGCATGAGAAATGTCGAACTAAACCAGTCGGCACTCTCAGGTACATCGGTTTGTTCTCCCCAGGTTTGTGGAGAAGCAGGTGGTAGGTCACAGTAAAAGTCATAAAAACTCAAACTTGCTCCTCCAATCAAATTAAGGTATCTCATGCCGGAAGCATATGAAACCATGGAGAAAGCAGGAATAGGAGAGAACCC
>JBOFKE010000271.1:0-22571 GCA_051657185.1 Bacteroidales bacterium
GTGTCTGTTATATTGCTCTCTTTATGATTGCATTCGGATTCAGTCAGGGATCACAAATTCTGATCGGACGACGTAACGGCGAGAAAAAATACGATGCAATCGGAGAAATCTTTTTTCATGGTGTGATTTTCCTGATGCTTATGGGTGTACTTGTATTCGCAGGTGTACAAGCTTTTGCAGGTGATACGCTTCGCTCCTTTCTGAGCTCTCCGGAGATATCCGATGCCGCCATTCGTTTTCTCGACGTACGCATCTGGGGTGTCTTTTTTGTTTTCCCAAATGTTATGTTCAGAGCTTTTTTCGTTGGAATAACCCGCACGAAAGTTCTTACGGCGAATGCCATCGTCATGGCTGTTATCAACATTATTCTGGATTATGCACTGATCTTCGGAAACTGGGGCTTTCCGGAAATGGGAATAGAAGGAGCCGCCCTTGCTTCTGTGATTGCCGAAGCCTGTTCTCTGCTCTTCTTTATCATTTACCTGATAGCCGATGTAGACTGGAAAAAGTATGGTTTTGAATGGAAGTTCAGATACGATCTCAAAGTAATCCGCAATATGTTGGATATCTCGGTGTTCACGATGCTTCAGTCCTTTGTATCATTGTCAACCTGGTTCCTGTTCTTTGCATTCGTAGAGCAACTGGGCGAACGACCTTTAGCTATTTCGAATATTGTGCGAAGTCTTTACATGATCTTACTTATGCCAATTCAGGCATTAAGTGCGACATCCAATACGATGATCAGTAATGCGATCGGTGCAGGAGATACAGATAAAGTGCTGCATATCATCATGAAGATCATACGAATGGCCTATTACATTCTGATTCCGATTTCTTTAGCAATCGTCCTGTTCCCGAAAGCTTTTATATCGATTTATACAACCGATCCTGTCTTGCTTGCAGACTCCATACAACCTATGTGGGTTCTTGTCGGGGGTATTTTATTTGCCGCAGCCGGAAGCATCATGTTTAATGCCATTTCAGGAACAGGAAATACCCGTTCGTCCCTTTTCTTCGAAATCATTTCACTGATCGTTTACACAGGCTACATGTGGTATATTATCTATGTATTACGATCATCCGTAACGATATGCTGGACTACCGAACTGGTGTACTGGTTAGTACTGTTCCTGACCTGCTATCCGTACTTACTGAGCGGGAAATGGAAAAATCGCAAAATTTAAAGCGAAAACAGCGTTAACAGCGAAGAGTTTCTGAGCGTGAAAGATTCAAACTTTCACGCTTTTTTTTATCTTTGCCACTCAATAATAAGAAATTAAAAAAACTCAAGAATATAACTATGTTTGAAAATCTAAGTGACAGACTCGAAAGGTCGTTTAAGATATTAAAAGGAGAAGGACAAATCACCGAAATCAACGTAGCCGAAACGCTTAAAGACGTTCGTCGTGCTTTGTTGGATGCCGATGTTAACTACAAAGTAGCTAAAACCTTCACCGACACAGTTAAACAAAAAGCTTTAGGACAAAACGTTTTGACAGCCGTTAAGCCAAGCCAGTTAATGGTGAAAATCGTACATGACGAGTTAGCTCAGTTAATGGGTGGCGAAACAGCTGATATAAATATCGACGGAAAACCGGCTGTTATCTTAATGTCTGGTCTTCAGGGTTCGGGTAAAACTACTTTCTCCGGAAAATTAGCGAACCTGTTGAAAACTAAAAAAGGAAAGAAACCTTTATTGGTTGCTTGTGACGTTTATCGTCCTGCTGCGATTGAACAGTTGAGAGTTTTAGGTGAGCAAATCGGAGTTCCGGTTTATGCTGAACCAGGCAATAACAATGCAGTTGCTATTGCCGAAGCGGGTGTAAAACACGCAAAAGATAATAATTACGATCTTGTTATTGTCGATACAGCCGGTCGTTTGGCTATCGATGAGCAAATGATGACAGAGATCGCTGCTATCAAAAAGGCATTGAATCCAAACGAAACATTGTTCGTTGTTGACTCAATGACTGGTCAGGATGCAGTAAACACAGCGAAAGAATTCAACGACCGTTTGGATTTTGACGGTGTGGTTCTTACTAAATTAGATGGTGATACGCGTGGTGGTGCTGCGCTTTCTATCCGTACAGTTGTAAACAAACCAATCAAGTTTGTCGGTACAGGAGAGAAAATGGAAGCACTTGACGTATTCCACCCTTCACGTATGGCTGACCGTATCTTGGGTATGGGTGACATCGTGTCTTTAGTAGAACGTGCTCAGGAACAATACGACGAAGAAGAAGCTCGTCGCCTTCAAAAGAAAATCGCTAAGAATCAATTTGACTTTAACGATTTCCTTGCTCAGATCAACCAAATCAAGAAAATGGGTAACCTGAAAGATTTGGCTTCAATGATCCCGGGTGTAGGTAAAGCAATTAAAGATCTTGATATCGATGACAATGCTTTCAAAAGTGTTGAAGCGATCATCTACTCTATGACTCCGCATGAAAGAAGTAATCCGCACTTAATTAACGGATCACGCCGCCAGCGTATTGCTAAGGGTAGCGGTACTTCAATTCAGGAAGTGAACAGATTGTTGAAACAATTCGAAGAAACACGCAAAATGATGCGTATGATCACAAACGCTAAAGGTGCGGGAGGATTATTAAGCAAAATGAAACGATAAAAACATATAAAAAGGGAGACGCCTGATATACTTCATATTCGGCTCTCCCTTTTTGCTTTTCAACTTATAACCATTACGATATGAAACTAATCGACGGAAAAGCTATCGCTGATCAAATCAAATTAGAAATTGCCGAAGAAGTTAAATCAATCGTTGCAAACGGAGGCAAAAGACCTCACCTTGCAGCTGTTCTTGTCGGAAACGACGGTGGCAGTGAAACCTATGTTGCGCATAAAGTAAAAGCGTGTGAGCAGGTCGGATTTACAAGTACACTGATCCGTCTGGAGAGTGACTGCACTGAGGATGATCTGTTGCTGAAAGTTGCAGAACTGAATGCCGATCCGGATATTGACGGATTTATCGTTCAGCTCCCTTTGCCAAAGCATATCAACGAACAAAAAATCATTGAAGCCATTGATTACCGTAAAGATGTAGACGGATTCCATCCGATCAACGTCGGACGTATGTCTATCGGTCTTCCTTGTTTCGTTTCGGCAACGCCGGCAGGTATCATCGAGCTTTTGAAAAGATACGAGATCGAAACAGCAGGTAAGCATTGTGTCGTTCTGGGCAGAAGCAATATTGTCGGTAAACCTGTTGCTACACTGATGATGCAAAAAGGCTATCCGGGCAATGCGACTGTAACGGTTTGCCATAGTTATTCGAAAGATCTTGTTGAACAGTGTCAGTCTGCCGATATAATTATTGCAGCACTGGGTTCTCCGAATTTCTTAAAAGCCGAAATGGTCAAAGAAGGAGCCGTTGTAATCGATGTGGGTACAACCCGCGTTCCTTCAACTGAAACTAAATCAGGATTCAAACTGACAGGCGATGTAAAATTCGATGAAGTAGCTCCTAAATGTGCTTATATCACTCCGGTTCCCGGTGGTGTCGGTCCGATGACGATCGTTTCACTGATGAGAAACACGCTATTAGCCGGTAAAAAAGAGATCTATAAATAATTAAAAGTCGGGGAAATCTTTTAGCGAGATTACCCCGACTTTTTTTGCTAAAACGCATAGGTATTCTGAACATAATAATACGAATAATCATTCTATCTGTATTACTTAAAAAACAAAAGCTATGAACTTCGCTTCGTTTATCCAATGGTGTATAGAAAATCTGAATTACGGTATTATCATTATCCTTATGGCAATTGAAAGTACAGTTATACCTTTACCCTCAGAATTAATAGTGCCTCCAGCCGGATATAAGTCAGCCTCGGGAGAATTAAATATCTTCTTCGTTATTATGGCTGCCACGATCGGCAATAATATCGGAGCCATAATAATGTATTACCTCTCAAAATGGATAGGCAGACCCCTTGTGATACGTTTCGTCAATTGTCGCGTCGGAAAACTACTCCTGCTGAATGAAAACAAATTTCATCATGCAGAAAAGTTCTTTAATAAACATGGCAACTCTGCTATCTTCTTCGGACGTTTAATTCCGGGTATCAGACACCTTATTTCCATTCCTGCCGGACTGTCTCAAATGAGTTTAAGCAGACTGATTATTTACACCACATTAGGATCTTCCATTTGGAATACTATTTTAGCATTTACAGGTTATAGCTTCTATAAAGTCGTTCCCGAAGACCTGTTATTAAGTAAAATCACTTATTACAACTCCATTATAACAATGACTATTTGGGGTATTATTTTATTGATAGTCATCTTTATCATCTTCAAGTATTATCGGAAGAGTAAAATCAGTCATAAATCGAATTAAACCAGACCATCTCCTGTCTGTAAACTGTGCCTGACTCACTTTTTTTAATATTATCCTGGCAAGCGAGACAATAAAACAAACATAAAATCGTTTCTCTCACATGAGCCTTCTTAAATCTATCATACTATTACTCAGCTTGTTCATTGTGAATTTACAAGCCCAGAATGTCGAATTACGGTTCGTTGGCGATGCTATGCTTCATAGCAGACAACTGGATCTCGCCCTAAAAAACGGAAACTACTCTTTTGATTCCTATTTCTCAGATCTTATTCCATTGCTTGATAAATCAGATCTCAATATTGTTAATCTGGAACTGGCATTAGGAGGAGCTCCTTACACAGGATATCCTTGTTTTTCGGGTCCGGATGAATTTGCCGTTTCGCTAAAGAAGGCTGGATTCAACGTATTTCTAAACGCCAATAATCATACGTTGGATCGGGGAACGACAGGAGCCAGACGAACAATCAGAGTATTGGACTCACTTCAGATTGGTCACGCCGGTATCTACCTCTCAAAGAAAGAACGCGAAGAAAAATATCCGCTTATTATCCATAAAAATGACATCCGCATCGCATTGCTCAATTACACTTACGGAACAAACGGCGCAAAAGCCCGTGCCGGCTTTATCGTGAATTATATTGACACCATACAAATTAAAGCAGACATCATAGAATCCCGAAAACGGAATGCAGATATCATTATAGCCAACATACATTGGGGCATCGAATACCGGTTACTCCCCGATAAACAACAAAAGCAACTGGCAAACTGGCTGATCGATCAAGGTGTAATGGCTGTTATTGGCAGCCATCCCCATGTCATTCAACCGATTGAGTTTATACGCAACAAACATAACCAGGCTTGCATCATCGCTTATTCCTTAGGAAATTTTGTTTCAGCCATGAGTAAAGAGAATACTGGCTGCGGATTAATGCTCCGGCTCTCTGTAAGTAAAGGTATAGTGAATACTCAAATAGACTCCTGCAGTTATCGCTTGCTTTACACGAAACGGTTTGCACGAAATCAAACGCCTGTTTTTGAAATTAAAGACCTCTCCTCTGCTCCTCCCCCTGACTCTGTTTTCTCTACGTATCAATTACAAACAGTAAAAACAGATTTAAAAACAATTCGAAAACTACTCAAAGAGAACAACATAGGCATTACAGAAGAAAAAGAACAATAAAAATATGCTCCAAACGCTTGCAGGAATAGAAAAAAGCTCCTATATTTGCATCGCAATTAAGCAAAAACGGTGATTGTAGCTCAGTTGGTTAGAGCGTCGGATTGTGGTTCCGAAGGTCGTGGGTTCGAAACCCATCATTCACCCTCAAAAGAGCGATTCAGAAATGAGTCGCTCTTTTTTTATGCCTGCATGAACCAGACCAATACAAAAACATTGATTATAAAGCATTTATTTAATTTATCTTTTTAGCTTTGTATAGTAATCAATCAAAGTTTATGGAAAACCCAATATTACTATATACGACTCCTGACGGCCAACACAAAATCGAGGTAAACCTCAATAATGATACATTATGGTTATCTCTTGATCAAATAGCAGAGCTTTTTGATCGTAATAAATCAACAATATCCAGGCATATACGAAACATTTTTAAAGATGGAGAACTTGAATCACAAGCAACTGTTGCAAAATTTGCAACAGTTCAGAAAGAAGGTACACGTACTGTTGAACGTGATATAGACTACTACAATCTTGATATGATCATATCAGTAGGTTATCGGGTTAATTCTCTGCGAGGTACCCATTTCAGAATATGGGCTACACAAGTTCTTCGTGAGTTCCTGATAAAAGGTTTTGCTATGGATGACGAACGACTAAAACGCGGAGGTAGTGGAAACTATTTCGAAGAACTAATCTCCCGCATCCGAGACATAAGATCTTCAGAAAAGCTATTTTACCGTAAGGTACTGGAAATATATGCGCTTAGCATTGACTATGATCCCCGGAGTGAAGTCTCAAAACAATTCTTTTCCTCTGTCCAAAATAAAATGCATTATGCTGCACATGGTCATACAGCAGCTGAAATTATTTACAATCGAGCCGATTCTGCGAAAGACTTTATGGGATTAACATCCTGGAGCGGAAGAATTCCCCAAAAGTCAGACGCTGAAATTGCAAAGAATTATCTGAAGAGTGATGAAATCGACATTCTAAATCGAATAGTCTCTTTGTATCTCGACTTCGCAGAACTTCAGGCTTTAGATAAACGTCCAATGTATATGAAGGATTGGTTAAGCAAGTTGGATGATTTTCTTAGATTATCGGGAAAAGAACTTTTAAATCATGCCGGCAGTGTATCTGCAGAAGTTGCAAAGTTAAAAGCTCATACTGAACACGACCGTTTTCAAGAAAGAATCAAAAATGAATTGTCTCCCGTAGAGGTTCATTTTATTGAATCTTTTGAACAAACACAGAAAAAATTGAAGAAATAGATTATTACGGAGTTTATACTCTATATTGATTTCTAAAAGAGCGATTCAGAAATGAGTCACTCTTTTTTTTATGCCTGTATGTTCTTCCGGAATCATCAACTTTTCAGGATCATCGTAGCCTCCATTTTTTAAGAAAACTTACTCCATATTCCCAACGCTCCTATTTCCAGAAAACAATCACCTCAACAAAAGAAATGCGACCCTGATTACTAATAATTTACACACCAGATCTAATTATTTATCCGGTATAAATAAAATATTTTACACCTGTAATAATATGTTAAACGTAGGTCGCACTAAAATGCGACCTACTCCGCAATTTTGTGCGACCTACTTCGCAATTTTGCGCGCTGTACACCGCACAAATTAATTTCCCTATAAATTCAATTAATATGCCCTTGAAAAATATTAATCACACCCTATCAATTATTATTTATACGGTAAAAAAAGGAGCTATAACACAGCTGAATGTTATAGCTCCTTTTTCTTGATATTTACTCCGTCTTTATCACCTCAACAGGATTAGCGTTTGCAGCCCGAAGACATTGAAACAACATGGTCATTGCTGAGACTATAATAATTATCAGAATGGCACCGATAAAAAGCAATGGGTTTATCGATACCTGATAGGGATATTCTCTTAACCACGATTTAATAAATAAATAACTTACGGGGCAGGCAATCAGCGAAGCGATACCAATAGGTATCAAATAACCTTTTTGCAGTAACCAGATAATGGATTGCGTACTTGCGCCATTAATACGGCGAATCGCTATTTCTCGCTTCTTCACACGAGCCGTAAAAAGAATTAATCCATAAACACCCATAATGGAAATAATCAACGAAATAAAACTAAGAATAAAGATTATCTTCGATAGATTGGCCTCTTTATTATAAAATCCTTGAAGGGTATCATTGAGAAACGTAATATCCGTTTCAGGTTGATTATACAACTTCCATACTTTCCGTATATGCTCAAATGTTCCAGGGATATCATTACCTGTCAGTTTTATGAGAATATAATTACACGATTGATCATCACTACAGACTAAGGCTAATGGTTCAATAGGCATTATCAATTTATTAAAATTAAAGTCTTTAACGACACCTACGACTTTACCTGAATTTGAAAAAGATCCGATTCCAATACCTAAGACATTAGGTAGTTGGAATCTATTCACAAAATTTTCATTTACTATAATTTCGGCTTGTTGCGATGATTTAAAACCTTTGAAACTTTTACCTTCGGAAAGATTAAGTCCAAAAAACTCTATAAAATTATGAGAAACAGACCATACTTTATACTGGAC
This sequence comes from Bacteroidales bacterium, assembly GCA_051657185.1. Taxonomy (GTDB): domain Bacteria; phylum Bacteroidota; class Bacteroidia; order Bacteroidales; family UBA7332; genus UBA7332. The sequence continues at coordinate 8,122 of JBOFKE010000271.1, forward strand.
CTTAACTGTACCTATATTTCGTCCCCAAGACATTCGAAGAATACCTGGAATAAAATTCGTAAATGCACATTCTTTGATATTTGGATTCTCTTTCAGATCATTGACCAAGGCATTAGAAACATCATAAAAAATAGCACTATCCTTGAATGTCCCTTTAAGATATACTATTTCGTCAGTCTTTATTCCCCAGTCACGGGTTTGCATATAATAATGCTGGGATTTAATTAATCCTCCGATAATTAAAACGCCTATAGAAATCGCAAATTGTGCTACCAATAATATTCGCCGCAGACGTAATCCTTGAGGTGAAACAACAAAAGATCCTTTCAGAATCGTCGCTATCGGATAAGATGTTGCATAGAATGCGGGATAAATACCAATCAAAAATGCCAATAATAGAGAAATTCCTCCTATTGTAAGAATGATTACAATATTATTAGAAATGGACATTGGAGCATTAAACATCTGGACTAGAGATGACTTAGAAAAAACATCTACAAAAAACAAACTAATCAGGATAGATAAGAATACAAACATAACTGATTCGGATATTAATATCAAACGTAATTTGACTCTACCCAGACCTAATACGCGCCGCGTATTAAATAAATGCATTCGAGATGGAGTAAGTGAAATCTGAAGATTAAGAAGGTTGAACAATGCTATCAAAAGTATTAGAGCTCCAACTGAAAGAAGAGTTATTGTTGTTGTTTTATCCGCTTCCTGCAACTCTGGAATTGGTATCATATAAATATCACGAATCGGATCTATAGAAAACAGGATTGAACTATATATATTTTCTTCGTCCTCCCTATCCTTTCTTCTATCATAAATATCTTTCATTTTCTTTGTTACAAGATCTGCCTGATTAGGTTTGAGTTTGGCATACATCACATAAGACCAATCCGAAGCACTCTCTGTATCAAAGCGGCCTAACAACCATATATCTGCCGAAAATGTATTGTTCCGAGGAATATCTTTCATCACAGCAATAATACGTATTGCCAATTCCCCATGATAAAGGGTTTTATTTATACAATTTTCTTTACCAAACATTCGTCTCGCAGTTGATTCGGATAAAATAGCTACTTCCTCACCTTCGGCTTTTACCGTTGTATCTCCTATAATTATTGAGGGAGAAAGTATCTGCAACATATTTTTATCAAGAGTATAACTAGAAATTTCTGTTTCAGAGAATGGCTCAACATTTCTATCTAAGCTGATTCCTATATTATTTTTAGGGAATCTTACTATACCATAGTTTGATAATTCAGGAATGTCACTAACTAATTTATCCATTATAGGCGTCGAAGTCGTAAAACCATATCTAGACAAAAAATGATATTTCACCCGGTATATATTCTTATAATCCGGAATCGAATGATTATAACTAAAGTCATAATTGACCTGAATCGCAACAATAAACACAACGGTAAATGCCAGTGAAAGGCCGGCAATGTTGAGAAACGCAACCATTTTGTTGCGTTTCATCAACCTATAGAAATTTGAGAAGATTTGTTTCATCTTTTTTATCTTATTAAAGCGACTTCATTGAATCAACCGGATTCTCCCGAGAGGCTTTCCATGCCTGAGAGGTTACGGTCAACAATGTTATGATCAAGACTAACGTTGCACTTACAATAAAGACCCATCCATAAACGGGAATCCGATAGGCGAAAGTTTGAAGCCAGGTAGTCACACCCCAGTAAGTAATCGGAATTGAGATAACGGAGCAACACAAAACCATTTTGACGTAACTCTTATTCAAATCAAACAGAATTTCCCGTGTTTCCGCTCCGAATACTTTGCGCACTGCTATTTCTTTACGTTTGTATTGTGCTTCGAAAAATACAAGTCCAAAGAGTCCGATCACTGCTAAAAGAATCGTAAGGAGTGTCAGAAGGAGAATCAATCGCTCCAGATTAGCCTCTTTCTCATACAATCGGTCCATTAGTGTATCGTAATACTCAATATTAATGATGGTCGCCGGATCAAATTCAGCAAATGTTTCCTGAATCAGCTTATTAACATAAAGCGGATTGACATGATCGGCCATACGTACATACATGATATTTGCCCAATCCCTTATATAATCTTCCTGGATAAAGAAGCCGGTTTCAACTTCTTTTTTCCGTCTTGAAGTCAGAGCAAAATTATTCGTAAAACCTACCACTTGGCCGCGATCAGACAAATAACCGTTTAACTCATCCGAAACATCCAAATCATGAATATCCTTTGTCAGCCTATTGAAAACATAAGCTCCCTTTTTACTCTTCTGCTCACTGATTGTCGGCTTACTTCCTTCAACAATTGAGATACCCATCACATCAAAGAAGTTGTATGTGGCAAACATGGCGTAAAAGAAGATTCGTTCATCTTTCATCGTTGTCACATTTATCATACTATATACATCTTCGGCTGCAAAGCGGTCTGACGCAAATGCAACATCCGATATCAACGAACTTTGTTTCAGCTTTTGAGCAATCTCATTTTTATGAGTTCTCATCAGAGTCAGATTCCCGGAAATCATTATCACTTTATCTCTGTCAAACCCGGCATCGCTATTCTTCATAAAGGAATTTTGAAGATACAAACAGATGGAGGATGAAATAAGCGCTACGGTAATGATGAGCTGGAAACCAACCAGAACCTTCCTTATAACTTTCCCGCGTGACGACAAACCAAAGTTTCCTTTAAGCACGAGTGCAGGAGAAAAGGATGTCATAAAATAAGCGGGATACAAACCTGAGAAAACGCCTAGAGCCAGAGCTATAATCCAAGTTATCAACACCTGTTTCCAATTGTTCATAACTCCAAGATCCAGTCCTATAAAGCTGAAGAGCTCTGTTTGACTGATCAGGAAGAGCCAAAACACAGCAAGCAGAAATGCAATACAACATATAACGATAGACTCTGTAATCAGTATTAAACGAATCTTCCTGTTTGTGCATCCCAGTACCTTCTGAATATTGATGGAACGGATCCGTATCGGTGCCATCGATGCATGGAGGTTTGTATGATTAATCAAAGCGATGACAAGAACCAGTATGCCGATACAAATCAAAATATAAAGGATCGAGTAGTTACCTCCTTTCGTCACCGTTGGTTTATCGTAATGGACATACAGATCCGTCAGTGGGATTAACGTCAGAGTCATGTCATCCATGCTGTTGCTGAATGCCTTCGGATCAAAGTTTTCACACAATTCGTCCGCCGCTCCGGGTGTTGACAGGAGTACATACCCGAAACAACAACGCCCCTCCGATCCGTCCATTGCAAACTCTTTATTCAGCGGAATGTATATATCATTTCTCAATTGTGTATTATACGGAAAATCCTGATAAACGGCTCCAATGGTGAAATCCTTGCGTTTGATCGTCCATAACTCTTCCGCCGATTGAAGTTCTTTACCGATTACATCTGTCGTTTCATACAGCTTCATGGCCAGAGATGCGGGAATCATTACCATCTCTGGATTTTGCAAACAGTTTATATCGCCGTTTATAATCCGAAAATCAAACAGATCGGTAATCTCCGGTTCTGCAGAAGTCACATCCGAAAGAAATGCTGCCTTCTCATTTTTACCGTTCAGAAATCGGAATTCCTTTTTTTTGAGGAAGGGAGGAATCATGACAAGACTTTTCTCGATCAAGGGAGAAGATTCAAAAAATCTTTCCAGAAATAACCTCCGGTGCACATTTTCTAATTCGCCATAAGGTACTTCCACCATAAAGATCCGATCCTTATTCTTATGCATCGATTCAAAATTGAACTCCGAATACACTTTAATAAAAGTGATCATGAATGCCACAAAAGCAACACTCAGTCCGAGAAGATTCAGAAACATCGGCAACTTGAACTTCCGGCATATACTTAGCAGATTCCTAAAGATTAGTTTCATTGTTTTTCATTTATAGAACTTCATTTACCGAATCTACAATCTGTCCGTCAAACAGATTGATTACACGATGAGCAAACGAAGCATCATGCTGGCTGTGAGTCACCATGATAATAGTTGTTCCTTCAGCATTTAATTCACTCAACAGGCGCATCACCTCAGCACCATTCTTACTATCCAGATTTCCGGTAGGCTCATCCGCAAGTATAAGCTTTGGTTTTGCGACTAAGGCCCGTGCAATAGCAACACGCTGTTGCTGACCGCCTGATAATTGTTGAGGAAAATGGTGTGAACGATGGCTGATATTCATTCGTTTCAAGATAGATTCCACACGTTCTTTCCGTTCGCCTGACTTTGTCTTCAAATAAGTTAATGGCAATTCAACATTTTCAAAAACATTTAGCTCATCAATCAGATTAAAGCTCTGGAATACAAATCCGATATTTCCTTTCCGTGCATGTGTGCGGTCTTTTTCTTTCAAATGCCCTACTTCTTGTCCGCCGAGATAATAATCTCCTGAAGTCGGGTTATCCAATAATCCGAGTATATTAAGCAGTGTTGATTTTCCACAGCCCGAAGGACCCATTATAGCTACAAACTCACCTTCTTTCACTTCCAATGATACTCTGTTTAACGCTATCGTTTCAATCTCTTCTGTACGGAATGACTTACTTAAGTTCTCAATCTTGATCATAATCGTATATTTTATTGGTTTTGTTATTATTCTGATTTTAATGCATCCACGGGATTTGACTGGACTGCTTTACGCACATTGATTACAATGATAATGCCTAAGAAGCAAAGCGTCAGCAAAGTACATAATGCAAAAATCCACCAGGCAAGAGTAATCTTTTCTGAAAACTGTTCCAACCATCTTTGTGCTATTCCGTATGAAATAAGCACACCGATAAGTAGGGCCGGAAGTGCTATTTTCAGTATATCGATCAGATACATAATAAATATGCCTGATTGTTCTGCGCCGTTAATTATCCGGATTGCAATCTCTTTTCTCCGACGGTTCAGCTCATCCTGCATGAATCCGATCATCCCGATAATAACTATTAATAGAGTTGTTATGAATCCTATCAACACTGCATTTCTAAAACGATAGGAATCTACATACAAATGTTCCATTTCGATTTTCCATACAATCACACTATTTACCTGATCCGGAATCAGCCCATCAACCAGATTGTGTGTTCTGAGCAAAGCATCGGGTGACATTTGTTGGTATTTAATCACAATATATTGGGGTAAAAATCTCTGACTTGGAGGAAACATCACCGAAGGTCGTTTGTCCTGATGATTAATCTTACCCATACGGATATTTTCATAAACGCCGCAAACTGTGAACGGCCCACCATGTTCCGTTACAAGGATACTTTTTCCGATAGGTGAACTCTTATCCCATTTCCCTATCTCGCGCATTTTATCTACAAAGTTCCGGTCAACCATTATCTGATCGTTACCTCCCGAGAATGATGATCCCTCTACTATCGGTATTTCCATCAAAGCAAAATAATTTGACTTTGTAAAATAAAAGTCTGCGATATTAAAAAGCTCATCAGTGTTTCCGGGCATCTTTATATTATTACCTGAACACCATTTGAACGGTAATTGAAATATCTCCGTTACATCATCAACTTCAGGTATGCGGGTCAGACCATCCATTAAAATTTTACACACGGCACTATCAACTCCGCTTATTGGTATATATGCCAGATTTTCATATTCGTAGCCAGGTTTATCATTGACCATAAAAGAATACTGTCTGTTCACAATACACAATAAAGGCAGCAGTACTCCTACAGCAATAAACTGAATAAATAGCAGTGTCAGCTTCCATATCCGTTTATTCATCCGCATATTTCTAAAAGCCGCGGCTATTGGTATATTTTGATAAATCGATGCGGTAATCAATGCAGTCAGGATAAACAGAGCAAAAATGGTTAACATAATAAACAGCATTCCTTTCGAAAGAAACAAGGCTTGTAGCGACACATTTAAGATCTCTGTTATCTGATTTTGCATCAATAAAAGAAGTATCAGTCCCAGAATGACAGCTAAACACAAATAAATAAATGACTCTGTCAGTGCCATTCCGATCAACTCTCTACGTCCGGCTCCATAGCACTTAAAAACGGCTACTTGTTTTGCACGGCTTATGATTACGGAGATTACAAGAAGCAGGTAGTTCATAGTAGCAGTTACGATCAGCATAATTGCAAGAAGCAAGAGTATCAGCTTCATCTGACGTACTGATTTGTCCGCCTCGTGAATTTTATCAAGCGACTTAAGAGTCAGTGTGTACTCGAAACCACTTCGTTTAAATTCTTCCTTCACATCTTCCAGGACATATTCTTCTACATTTTGCTGTACACTCTGCTCCAGTTCTTCTGGTGTAACACCGGGACTTGATTTGATAAACCCGATATATCTGTCATTTCCCATAAGATTTTCAGAACCGTCTCCCATATAGTTTCCGATAGAGGACATCGAAAAAATGAGGTCATACTTATAAGTTGTATTCTCAGGTAAATCTTCAAAAATGCCAGCAAGCACAAATTTCGAATCGGGTTTTGCATCAAAAGAGAACATCTTACCCATTGCATCCGCTCCGATTGTTTCAGCAAGCGATCTGGAAATCATCACATGCATCGGTTTAGATAGAATATCTTTTGCATCGCCTTTAATCATCCGCCGGGGAAGTACTTTGAATAAATTGGTATCGGCAAATATGGCTGAACCCATGTATTTTTCTCCGGTCTGGCTATCCGTAAAATAACTCTTTCCAGAACTCAGATAAGTAAAACGAGTAGCATCTTCAATCCTGGGATTTATATCGTTCAACCGGATCACAGTTCCTCCGCTTACCTGGGGAAATTCGCTTACCTCTCCATACTTTGTCATCACCTGCGAGACCTGATGGATACGCTCACTATCTGGATAATGTGTATTATATGACCCTTCGAAATACACCTTACCTATTAATACCAAGCCAAATGTCAGCCCTAAACTTAAGGTCAGAATTTTCGCTATTGTATTCTGTCCCTTCCTGAATAGATTTCTGATAATTAATCGAAAACTTGTCATATTCTTTTTATTAATTTAATATCAATACCTCGTTATCTTTGAATGTATCATAGTTTGATACGATTACTTTTTCGCCCGGTTCCAATCCTTCAATTACTTCGTAGTATTGTGGATTCTGCCGACCTAACTTAATCTTTCTTCGGTAAGCCTTCTTTTCATCCTGATCCAGAACGAATATCCAGCTCCCGCCCGTTGCCTGAAAGAAAGTGCCTTTAGGTATTAAAATGGATTTCGTAGGCTCACCCAACTGAAGACTCAGATAATAGGTTTGACCTGTACGAATATTATCAGGGCGCTCTCCAACGAAAATAAAATCGGTTTTGAACTTCCCGTTTCTTACTTCGGGATATACTTTACGTACTTTCAGTTGGTAAGAATTATTCTGACGATCAAAACTTGCTTCCAGTCCATTCTTTACCCGATCGATATAATGCTCATCTATCAAAGCTTCCACTTTGAAGTTGGAAAGATTATTTACTTGTCCTATTTTCTGACCTTGTGCAATGCTTTGTCCTAAAACGACATCCAGCAATCCTAATTCGCCATCTATGGGTGATTTAATTTGCAAGTTTGCCACGCGCCGACGAATCAGATGCATATTCTCCCGCATATTTTGTAAACTCTCTTCCATCTGATCTACCTGTACCGACCGATAAATAGAGTCTTGCTTTAAGCGTTCGGAAACTAACGCTTGTTTTTCTTTTGCCAGATCATAATCTTCTTTGGCTTGAAGATATTCCTCACATGCGATCAGCTTTTCATCAAATAAAGCTTTATTCTGATTGTAGCTGCGTTGTTTTCGTCTGACATCCAGATCCAGTTGCAGTTTCTCAGTTCGGTTATTCAGCTTATCCTGTTCCATCGCAACTTGTGTGTTTCGCAGGAAATTTTGTTTTTCTGCCAGTTCAGCTTCACTGTTCAGTATTGATAAATCCAGATTTGAATTACTCAGTCGAACGATTGGCTGACCTTTCTTGACTTGTACACCTTCTTCGACCAATATCTCTTCGACGATTCCTCCTTCAAGCGGGCTTAACTGAATAATCGCCAAAGGTTGTACTTGTCCGTCAACTCGTATGAAGTCATTAAAGACATCGTTCGTCACCTGCTGCGCAATGATTGCTTTCCGATCTACCCGCAATGTCGATTGATGATTTCCGAAAACCGACCAGCCAATCAATGCCAAAAGCACTGTTGCTCCGATTATATAGGGCAGATGCTTTTTCTGAATTCCTTTTTTAGGTTCTATCTTTATATCCATGATCTATTATTTTCTTATTAATGGATTACCGTCATAATAATTAGCGATACGCTTTTTCATCATGAAGTTGAGTTCCGTTTGTAGCTTGTTTATTCGGGATTGCAACAGATTATTGGCACTGACCTGTAAATCGTAAATACTCAAAAGTCCTTTCTCATACTTGTTTAAAGTGACATCGTAGGCCAACTCATCTGCCTGCACTTTCTTCGTTATCTGAATCAATTCTTTTCGCAATCCTTCGCAGTCATTCAACAGCTTATCTATCTCCACCTGCAAACTTCGCTCAGCTTCTTCGTATTCTTCGTTTGCTATTCTTCGTTGATTCTTTGCTTTTTGCAAAGCCGAACTACGGGAAAAACCATTAAAGAGCGGAATATTAAGCGTGACACCGATCCATTCTCCGAGATTATTCCTGAACTGAGATCCGAAAGAAGGAATATCAGCCTCACTCTTCATATTTTCAAAATAACGGGTACTGATCCCTCCGTTCAGATTAATGGACGGAATGAGTTTTGCGCGGTTGATTATAATCTGTCGCTCAGCCTGCTTAAGCCGTAACGCATATAGTTGTGTTTGCGGAGTCCATGCTTTAGCCCGGTTAAACAGATTATCTTTATCGATCGGAATAAACCCGGTCTGATCTATTGGAGTCGTGTCGAGATGCAAAGAGTCAGATAAAGGATAGTTCATAACTTCTTTCAGACTCAACAAAGCTTGTTGCAACAAATTCGTTTGCTTAAGCACATTATACTCATCTGCTGCCACTTCGGAAGCTACCTGAGCAACATCCGCCGCACTTTTCATCCCCAGCTCTTCCATCCGGAGAGTTTTCTGCATCAAATGATTACTTTGCGTAAGCTTTTCACTTGCCAGATTGAGCGATGATTCGTAATAACAGGCATCAGCAAAGGCTTGCATAGTCGTAACTGCTATGTCGAATTCGATTTTTGCTTTTTCCTGAAGCCCCATAGAAAGCATCAGCTTATTCAGTTTCAGATTACTGATTAAAGCTCCTGCCTGAAAAATGGGAATAGAACCCGAAACACTGTATCCGTTTGAGAAGTTAGAGGTATTTGAATAAGTGTTGGTTTCGGGATTGATACTTCTTCCGAAATTCGCATCGGCTCCGATACTTCCGTTTACAGACGGAAGAAAAGCTCCTTTTGCCGCAGTCAGATCTGCACGTTTGTTTTTTATATTCCAATCCTGAATCCGAACTCGCGAACTGTTTAATTGAGCATAGCTCATACACTCATCCAGAGTCCAGCGTTTGTTCTGCGCTTCCAGCCCGGTAGCTGTAAATAAGAGAAGCAGGTAAAATATGAATTGTTTCATTTGTTTCATTATTATTCCTTTTTACACTATTACTTTGCAGAAACTGTGCCAAAACAATTAAAACAAACTCTATCAATGACTTAACAAAAAGCTACCTGTAGAGCGCTGTCAAATAATTAGACAGTATTGTCTAAGGTTTGGACAATAGAAAATTAATTTTATTTCGATTATTAAACAATTGCCTCTTTTCAATTATCTTTATCCCGTCAAAAAACCTGAATAAACACAATCCCGTTATGTCCATACTTATTATTGATGACAATCGCACGATCTTACAGACTTTAGAAATTCTGTTGCGAAATCATTATGATGAGATACACACAATCACTCATCCTTCGCTTGCTATTGCCCATATTCAAAAAAAACAATATGATGTTGTTCTGCTAGACATGAATTTCAAAGCCGGTATCAATAACGGGAATGAAGGTCTGTATTGGCTGAAGCGGATCAAAGAAGAAGTACCCGAATTGCCGGTCGTACTGTTTACTGCTTATGCGGATATTGATCTGGCTGTTGAAGGCATGAAATGTGGTGCGGTAGATTTCGTTACGAAGCCGTGGGATAACGAAAAACTGATAACCTGTCTGACCCGTGCATCATCTGCCAAATCAAAAAAGCGGAAAACACAAAAGATTGTACAGCCCGCAATGTTTTGGGGAGAATCTGTATCTATGAAAGTATTGCGGCAACTGGTTGATAAAGTTGCACTCACGGATGCCAATATCCTGATAACAGGAGAAAACGGGACGGGTAAAGAAATGTTGGCGAAAGAAATACATCGTTTGTCGAAAAGATCAGGACAAGAAATAGTCTCAGTGGATATGGGTGCTATTCCCGATACGCTGTTCGAAAGTGAGCTGTTCGGATATATGAAAGGAGCTTTTACGGATGCAAAGGCGGATCGGAAGGGAAAACTGGAATCTGCTCATAACAGTTCTTTATTTATGGACGAAATCGGTAATATGCCGATACCGCAACAAGTAAAACTGCTTTCATGTATTCAAAACAGACAAGTGACACCGGTCGGAAGTGTTAAACCTACAGCTATTGATATCCGTCTGATCTGCGCTACAAATGCAGATCTGGCTCAATCGGTTAAAGAAGGAAGCTTCCGCGAAGATTTATTCTACCGTATTAATACGATACATCTCCAAATTCCGCCACTTCGCGAGCGTCTGGAAGATATTGGTGAATTAGCTCAATTATTTATCGATAAATTTACAGCTCGTTATTCGTTGCAGTCCATGTCTCTCTCTAAAGAAGCACTGGTGAAACTTCGCTCTTATTCCTGGCCGGGAAATATCCGAGAGCTGGAGCACATGATAGAAAAAGCCGTAATTATGAGTAACAGTTCCGAAATTGCAGATACGATATTCTCTTTTCCGCAACAACAAAATCAGGCATCGGCTTCACCTCATCAGGTAACGACACTGGAAGAAATGGAAAAACAAATGATCGAAACAACTATTCATACTTGTGAGGGAAACCTGTCTGCTGTAGCCGCCCAATTGGGTATAAGCAGACAAACCCTTTACAATAAAATGAAGAAATTCAATCTATGACTTATGATACGATCTATCCGTGCACGTCTGATTATCTATCTTTCCCTGATAGGACTCTCCTGCGGGGCTGTATCTTATATCCTTTTTGGCAGAGCCATTACAGAAAATTCAATCGTCTGGATTTCTCTCTTTATTTGTATTATCCTTTTTGCCGGATATAAAATATTTCATTGTTTCCATCTGTATCTGAATAAAATTACGTTTCTATTGGATGCGGTCGAAAACAATGATTACTCATTTCGTTTTGCCGAAGATCAGGGCAGTAAACGTGAGCGCTTCACACACCAGACACTCAATCGGGTAAAAGAAATTTTACTGCAAACAAAGATGGAAGTTGCCACACAAGAGAAATACTATGAGCTGATCCTGAATAAAAGCAAAACAGGTTTTATCATCTTTGACTCCAACGGCTTTATACGTCAGTCCAATCAAGCGGCACTGGATTTACTCGCCAGCAACGTACTTACGCATATCTCCCAATTTGAACGAATTGATTCAAACTTACATCTTTTCATTCGTGAATTGCAAAACAACGACAACAAACCTTTTACGCTGCACACTGCAAAAGGGACACGCACGCTGGCTTTTCGTCTATCATGTTTCTCAAAGGGAGCATCTGAACTGTGTATGCTGACACTCAATGATATCAGTAATGAGCTTGAAGAAAAGGAATTGGAATCATGGATACGTCTGACCCGTGTTCTGACTCATGAAATTATGAATAGCATTGCTCCGATTCGTTCTGTCAGCGAATTTCTGATGAATGAAAAAGAGATCAATAAATACGAATTGGATAAAGGGCTGGACATCATCCACTCAACTTCAGGAAATCTGATGAATTTCGTAGAACATTATCGCCGTTTTGCCCGCATTCCTCCGGCCAAAAAAGAACCTGTGGATGTTGAAGATCTATTGATGCAATGCCGTAGATTGATGATTAGAGAAGTCGACCCGCATGTAAAAATTTATATTGATGCGGATAATGTAAACGTACCTTTACTAGCTGATCGGGGACAAATCGTACAAGCCATTATCAATCTTCTTCGCAATGCTTCGGATGCGGTAAAAACAAAACCTTCGGGACGTATCCGTTTGTTGGCCACCTTTCATAAAAATAGTAATCAATGGGTAATCGGCATTGAGAATAATGGTGAGCCGATCTCAAAAGAGATGCAGGAACAAATATTCGTACCTTTCTTTACAACCAAAGAAGGCGGTTCGGGGATTGGATTGAGTATCTCGAAACAGATCATGCGGAATCATCATGGCAACCTGCAATTAACTTATTCCAATCAGGAAGCCACACTTTTCTCTCTTCTTTTTTAAATCCGGAAACTAAAAAACAGAAAACTGCGCTTAGCTTATAAGCAATTGTTTGGAATTCTATCCATTATTTTCGGAATAAGGCATTATCTTAGTGCTCTGATAATTGCATTATAAACAATACGGATGAAGATACTCTGTCTCCATCCTTTTCTTATGCGGTATAAAAGACTTTTATAAATAATAACAGATATATGAAAAAACACACTTCTATTCTTTTTAGTGGATCTCTTCTGCTCGCAAATGCATTTGCGCTTTCTGCACAAATGCCATTCAAACCGAGTACAGAAAAAAAACAGTATTGGTATCAGGTTGTTTCCGCAGCGAGCAATGATTATTGCAAAGGCAAAATCATTATGCTGAACGGTGATCAGCTTAAATACGAAGAACCCGTAATGGATCCGACAAATCTTTGGTGCTTTGAGGCTATCACGGACAGTACTTTTGCAATGAAAAACTATGCATCGCAAAAGTATATGGGGAAATCTGTTCAGGACGGACTGGTTAATGATGCTGTTCCTGTATTGATTAAAAAATTGGCCGATACAGATCAATACGCTCTTACTCCGATGGGAAGTTATGCTTTGCACGCGCAACAAAGCGGATCATTATTGACAAACTATCCCGGAAAAGAAAACAGTGCAAGTGCATGGACATTCAAGGCTGTTTCGAAAAAAGAAATGAAACAACCTAAATCCATTCAGATAACCAATGCCCGCCGCGGTACGCATGTTTCGCAGGCAGGTGAGAAGAATCTTCCTCTTTTGGGTTTTGACATACAGGTAAAAGGTTTTAAAAACAAAGAAGTTCTGGAATCATTGACCTTCAACTTCTCTGATTGCACCAATCTTCAAGCATTAGAAAATATCAAACTTTATGCATCTCCTTCCTTAGGCCGTGGGCTGACACAAGGAGGCGTTGAGCTTGGTACAATCAAAATACAAGATGGCAAAGCGACCGTAAATCTTGAATCGCCGCTTCCGCTTGCTTTAGGTTCGAACTTCTTCTGGATGATTGCCGATGTTTCCGATAAAGCAAAAGAAGGTGATCAATTGGATGTTACATTAAACAGTATTCAAACTAAAAACGGAGACTTAGTCGTTAATCTGAAAGATAATAATCCGGTTAATGTATTCCTGACTAAAAGCGTTTTATTCAGCCCGGGAGATTATGGATCTAAATATTATCGGATTCCGGCTATTGAAACAGCCAATGATGGTTCTCTGGTATCCGTAACAGACCGCAGACCTTTCCATTCAGGCGATTTACCTCAGGCTATCGACTTATATGTTCGTCGTAGCACAGACAATGGTAAAACATGGAGCGAACCGTTAATGATTGCAGGTGCCGACGATGATAAAAACGGCTTTGGAGATGCCGCAATCGTAAAAACACAAAGCGGAAAATTAATCGTCTTGTTTGTCGGTTATAAAGGTTTATGGGATTCAACTCATGATAATCCGCAACGCCAGTTCATGGTAACAAGTGACGACAATGGTGTAACCTGGACAAAACCGGAAGAGATTACACACTTCTTCTATGGTCCGACTTCGGATGTTCAGGAGACTAAAGACTGGGATGCTTTCTTTATCACATCAGGACGTGGTCTTTGTACACAGGACAATCAGGTATTATTTGCTATCCCTACGCGTGTACGAGGTCGTAAAGGATTATCAGCTTATACGATCGGATCGGCAGACGAAGGTAAAACATGGAAGGTGATGGACCTGAAAGAACCGGCAACACGTATCGGTGATGAATCGAAAATCACTCAGTTAAATGACGGTACACTTCTTATGAGCGTACGTAGACACAATAAAAGAGATGTTGTGTACGGTAAATTGGAGAATGGCGAAATTATCTGGGATAAACCGGTTCGTCATGAAGACTTGACCGATCCTTTCTGTAATGGAGAAATCATGGTTTATTCTTCCACTAAAAACGGAGATGATAAGAATCGTATGCTGCATTCATTATG
>JBOFKE010000272.1:0-1765 GCA_051657185.1 Bacteroidales bacterium
ATCATTACATGAGCCTGATTTGTGTCCATCTCCATATCAACCAGATGTTCTTTCAATGGCTGATCTGCAAAATTTTTACGATCCAGAATAGCCGGTTCACTGGTTTCATCTGCCGGAATACTCTTCTCCAGATAGCGGACAACCTGGTCTATTGAGTTATTACCCATCGAAAAGAAAATCATATTGGATGGTTTATATAAGCGTTTCACAAAACGTTTACAACTATCCGAATCAAAAGATTCCAGCGATTCTTCATCTCCCAGAATATTACGTCCCAACTCATGCCCCTGAAATAAGAGATTCTCAAATTCATCAAAAATCAATTCCGAAGGATTATCTTTATATGAATTAATTTCATCAATAACGATTTCGACCTCTTTATCCAGCTCCTTTTCCGGAAAAACGGAGTTAAATACCAAGTCTGTAAGCAGATCCACTGCTCTGGCAAGCTCCTTACCCGGAAAAATTGAATAAACCAGGGTTTCCTCTTTGGAAGTATAGGCGTTTAACTCACCTCCGACAACCTCCATCCGGTTAATAATATGATAGGATTTTCGCTTTTTCGTGCCTTTAAAAATCATGTGCTCCACAAAGTGAGCCATTCCTTTTTCGTCATTTAATTCATCGCGCGTACCTGCATTAATGGCAAAGCCACAATAGGTAACGGGTGAATCGGTATATTGATGAATGATACGAAGTCCATTCGATAATATTGCTGTTTGATAACTCATATTCATTGTTTTAGTAGAAAGGCAAAGTTAAAAGAATAAACCATATATTCACATTCCAAAATACGCTTTTATTTGTTCTATCAAACAGATCACTTACAATAATCATTACCTTTGTAATATGGAAAAATTTGATGTTAACATACTAGGTTGTGGTTCGGCTATTCCAACTACGCGCCGAAATCCATCTTCTCAGGTTATTAACTTACGCGATAAGTTATATATGATTGATTGCGGAGAAGGTGCACAAGTGCAGATGCGCAAGATGAAATTGAAATACAATCGTCTTAATCATATCTTTTTATCTCACCTTCATGGCGATCATTGCCTGGGTCTGATCGGACTGATTTCAACTATGGGAATGGTTGAAAACGGAGGAGAACTGGTTATCCATGCCCATCCCGATGCCGAAAAATTATTCCGTCCCCACTTAGATTATTTTTGTTCGGATTTACCTTTTAGCGTTCGTTTCAATGGTATTGCTCCGCAGAAGCATGAATTGATTTTTGAAGACAGATCTGTGGAAGTATATTCGATCCCACTGAAACATCGTGTACCCAGCTGTGGATTTCTGTTTAAGGAAAAAGAGAAATCCAGACATATCATTCCTGAGATGACAGCATTTCATCAGGTGCCTAAAGCCTACTATAACTTATTGAAAGGTGGTGCTGATTATGTTAAGCCGACAGGAGAGATTATCAAAAATTCACTCCTTACCAAATCACCCGAACCTGCCCGAAAATATGCTTATTGTTCAGATACAGCTTATTCTGAACGAATTATCCCAATCATAGAGGGAGTAGATACATTATATCATGAGGCAACTTTCTGTGAAAAAGAGAAGCCTCGTGCGAAAGAAACCATGCACTCAACGGCAAAACAGGCTGCTACTATTGCAAAAGCCGCCGGTGTAGGTAAACTGCTTTTAGGTCATTATTCAGCGAGATACCACGATATCAACCCAATATTGGCAGAAGCAAAAAGTGTATTCGAAAACAGTTTTCTTGTACAGGATGGTTATACCTTCAAGATATAAT
>JBOFKE010000273.1:0-7367 GCA_051657185.1 Bacteroidales bacterium
GTTCCGGTTGCTGATACTGTTTCGGCAGATATTCGCAAGCATATTTTAGGTGTTCAGGCAAACCTTTGGACAGAATATATGAAAAATTTCCGTCAGGTAGAATATATGCTTCTTCCGCGTTTAGCTGCGTTAAGTGAAATTAACTGGACGGATGGGACGAAGGATTATGAGGATTTCTTGCTGAGACTATCTAAAGTAGCTGAGAAATATGATGAGCAAAACTACAATTATGCAAAACATATTTTCAATGTTCGTTATTTCTTTAACAGAGATTCTGTGACATCTGCTCAATCACTGGCAATGGAGGCATTGAATAATGCTGATATTTATTATACAATTGATGGTACAGAACCAACGCGTAACAGCTTGAAGTACTCAGAACCGGTTGTGATTGATCATACGATGAAAGTAAGAGCAAAAGCCTTTACACGTAAATCAGAATCGCAAGAAAAGGTTCAGGATTTTGTATTTAATAAAGCGACCGCAAAACCGATTGAAACAAAATATGCTTCTCATAAAGCTTATACAAATCAGGGCGCTAATACGTTGAATGATGGAGTAACTGGCTTGATGAATTATAAAGCAGGTCGTTGGATGGGCTATAATGGTGCAGATTTAGATGCAACAATCGATTTATTGCAAGAAGAATCTATTGATAAGGTTAATATCAGAACACTGGTTGTAACCGGAGACTGGATTTTCCCTCCTAAAGCAATTCGTATTTATACTTCGAAGGATGGAAAAGAGTTTTCACTTGCAAAAGAACAAACGATTATTCAGCCAACTAAGCATATCAGCGAAATTAAAGATCACGAAATAGCGTTAGATCAGACTTCAGCAAGATATGTAAGAATTGAACTGGAAAGTCAGAAAGATATGCCTGAATGGCATGTAGGTAAAGGAAAACCTGCATTCTTATTTGTTGATGAGATATCGATATTGTAAAATAAAAAAAGCGTCTTGATTTTCAAGACGCTTTTTTTTATTCCTCAAAAGAATGTAAATCAATAGTTTTGCTATACAAAGTTCAGATAAGTTCTATGATTTAATACAGTAACCTATCAGGCAAATAGTGGATTTAAGTAGCAATATTAGTAATAATACATTAATTGCTCATCAGCTTTAATAATTTGTCTATCGCTTTCAAATCCTTCAATAGATACCTTTTTTTCGTGAACTAACCAATCAAGAGCTGCTTCGAACTCCATTTCTGATAGTTTTGTTAAAGATCTGAGTTTTTGGATTGAAAAAGCTTCTGCATCCATTAATTCTTTCCATATTAATGCTGCGTTAAGTACAATTCTTTTCTTCATGACAATAGAGTTTTTTTGTATATAAAGAGGCTTCTAATATATTTCAACAACAAAGGACCTAAATTGTTTTTGAATAAGAAATTATGATAACATATTTAACCTTTTAAGTGTTAAATGCACTTTGTTTATTTCTTACTATCTTTTTATCGTGTTAAAATGATAGTTATCTGGTTTTTATTGTGCCAAAATGATAAATATTTTTATTGGGGGAGCTTTTTTGCCTTATGATACGGTATGTTGTGGAATCGTATATTTCAATTTGGTATTTATTGTAGTTTGATTTACAGATTCTCTTTCTGTTTAAAAGGATTGGTGCAAAATTTATTTGTTTAATTTAATGATTCGTCTTTAAGATGAAACATTTTTTCATGTTTCGACAGAAGGGTGTTTCGTTGAAATAAAGCAAATCGAAATGAGATCTATAAAACCGGGAAGTAGAAAAAGGATCGTTTAAATAATGTTTAAACTCTATTTTTTAAGGGACTTAAATTATATATTTTATTTATATATCTCTAATATTTTGCTGAGAACAAAATATTTTTAACTTTGCGACAATTTGCTATCTTTAGATTACAAAATGGATAATTACATAGAACACGAAGGGATTGTGGTTGCTGTTAATAAGGAAAATGTAGTGGTTCGTATAATACAGAACTCTGCTTGTTCCGGTTGTCATGCAAAAGGGGCTTGTAGTGCATCAGACACAGCCGATAAAGAGATAGAGGCTATAGCGTTAGACTCGGAGTCGTTTCACGTAGGAGAGAAAGTGCTTTTACGTGGATCTGATCATATAGGTAGGCAAGCTGTACTCATAGCATTTGTCCTGCCTTTTGTTCTGATGCTCGTTATGGTTTTTCTGATAATGTTTTTATTTAATGATGAGGGTATAGCAGGTCTTGGAGCTATTTTAGTATTAATACCATATTATGCAATACTTTATAGGCAAAAAGATAAATTGAAAAAGAAATTTATATTTCAAGTACTCAAACTTGATAGTAATAAGTAACTTAATATAATTAACTATGAATTTGATTTTGATTGCTGTTCTTTTACTGGGAGCAGTGGGAGCTATTGGTGCAATTATCTTGTTCCTTGTTGCTCAAAAGTTCAAGGTTTACGAAGATCCCCGGATCGGTCAGGTGGAAGAAGTGCTACCCGCAGCTAATTGTGGAGGGTGTGGATTCCCGGGTTGTAAGGGGTTTGCCGAAGCTTGTGTGAAAGCTGATAGCCTGGAGGGATTATTGTGCCCTGTAGGCGGAGCTGATGTGATGGGTAAGGTTGCTGGTATTCTGGGCAGAGAGGCAGTAGCTGCAGCACCGATGATCGCAGTGGTACGATGTAACGGAACATGCGATAATAGACCACGTCTGAATAACTATGACGGAGCTACAAGTTGTGCAGTGGCATCATCTCTTTATGGAGGAGAAACAGGATGTTCATTTGGCTGTCATGGCTTAGGCGATTGTGTGACGGTATGTCCGTTTGATGCTATCCATATCAATCCGGAAACCCAATTGCCGGAAGTGGATGAAGACAAATGTACAGCTTGTGGTGCCTGTGTAAAAGCATGTCCGAAATTTATTATTGAACTGCGTAAAAAAGGACCAAAATCTCGCCGTGTGTTTGTGAGTTGCGTAAACAAAGACAAAGGAGCTATAGCGAAAAAGGCATGTAATGTAGCTTGCATTGGTTGTTCAAAATGTCTTAAAGCTTGTCCTTTCGAAGCAATTACAATCAGTAATAATCTTGCATATATTGATTACAATAAATGTAAGTTATGCCGCAAGTGTGTTGATGTGTGTCCAACACATGCAATACAGGAATTAAACTTTCCTCCTAAGAAGAAAGAGGAACCTGCTGTAGAGCAAAAAGAGAATTAACGATTTAAATATAATAAGTGCACTTATAGCACTGTAAGATACGAGAAGATATGTTAAAAACATTTCGCATAGGAGGTGTTCACCCTCCTGAAAATAAATTGTCTGCAGGTAAGCGCATCGAAGTTATCGGTCTTCCTAAACAAGTGGCAATACCACTGTCTCAAAATTTAGGAGCACCTTCTGTAGCGTGTGTTGCAAAAGGTGATGAAGTAAAGGTGGGTACTTTGATCGCTAAAGCCGGTGGATTTGTTTCTTCGAATATTCATTCATCGGTTTCGGGTAAGGTAGCGAAAATAGATGAAATAGTTGATGCATCGGGTTATAGAAGACCTGCTGTTTTTATTGATGTAAACGAAGAAGAAATATGGGAGGATTCAATTGACAGATCAGAAACATTGATTAAAGAATGTCAGTTGACACCTGAAGAAATAATTAAGAAGGTAGCTGAAGCCGGAATTGTAGGTTTAGGTGGTGCGACATTCCCTACACAGGTTAAATTGTCACCTCCTCCGGGTTCTAAAGCAGAAGTGCTTTTGATTAATGCAGTCGAATGTGAGCCTTATCTGACATCGGATCATGAATTGATGTTAGAAAGAGCTGATGAGATTCTTGTAGGAGTCTCAATTCTGATGAAGGCGATCAAAGTCAAAAAGGCTATTATCGGAATTGAAAATAATAAGCCGGATGCAATTAAACTAATGACAGATAAGTGTAGTTCATACACTGGTATATCTGTTCAGCCGCTTAAAGTACAGTATCCGCAAGGTGGAGAAAAACAATTGATCGATGCAGTGATGGGTCGTCAGGTTCCGAGTGGAGCTCTCCCGATAGCAGTTGGAGCAGTCGTTCAGAATGTAGGAACAGCCTTTGCTGTTTATGAGGCAGTACAGAAAAATAAACCTTTGATTGAGCGGGTGGTGACTGTGACAGGTAAATCTGTAGCAAAACCATCGAATTATTTAGCTCGTCTGGGTGTACCTGTTTCAATGCTTATAGAGGCTGCAGGCGGTGTTCCTGCAGATACAGGAAAAATTATTTCAGGCGGACCTATGATGGGTAAGGCTCTGACTAATATTGATGTGCCTGTGACGAAAGGATGTTCGGGGGTTTTGATAATGCCAACATTGGAATCACAAAGACAGAAAATGCAAAATTGTATTCGCTGTGCAAAATGTGTGAATGTGTGTCCGATGGGATTAGAGCCTTACTTGCTTATGAGTGTCGGAGAGCGTGAAATCTGGGATCGTTCAGAAAAAGAGCGTGTGATGGATTGTATCGAATGCGGATGTTGTTCGTTTACATGTCCTTCAAGCCGTCCGTTACTGGATTATATACGTATAAGTAAGTCTAAAGTAGGGGCCATAATCAGAAGTAGAAAATAACAGGCGAAGTATAAGATGAGTACTTGTGCTAAAAATCAAAACTAAAAAATGGAAAATAAATTAGTTGTTTCACCTTCACCACATGTACATGGCGGCGATTCGATATCGAAGAACATGTACGGTGTATTGATCGCGCTTATACCCGCTTTCTTAGTTTCACTATATGCTTTCGGATTAGGAGCTTTAATTGTGACACTGACTTCGGTTGTAGCGTGTATGTTTTTTGAATTTGCAATTCAGAAATATCTTATTAAGGGCAATAAAACATTATGTGACGGCTCCGCAGCATTGACAGGTGTCTTATTAGCATTTAATTTACCTTCAAACATACCATTATGGATTGTCGTTATCGGTGCTCTGGTAGCTATCGGTGTCGGTAAAATGTCTTTTGGAGGTTTAGGTAATAATATATTGAATCCGGCTTTGGTTGGTCGTGTGTTTCTTTTGATTTCCTTTCCGGTGCAAATGACAACCTGGCCGATTGCTGATGCCGCTAACCGTTTCACATCACTGGATGTCGAAACAGGTGCAACTCCATTGTCTTTGATTAAATTCGGTGCAGCAGATCAGGTTAATCTATGGGATGCTGTTACAGGGTTGATCTCCGGGTCTATGGGTGAAATCAGTGTTATAGCCTTGTTGTTGGGATTAGTCTATATGTTGTGGAAAAAAATCATTACATGGCATATTCCTGTTTCTATATTTGTGGGTGTTGTTGTTTTGTCTTTGATGACAGGATTAAACCCATTGGTTCAATTGGCTACAGGAGGTTTGATGCTAGGTGCTGTCTTTATGGCTACTGACTATGTAACATCACCGATGTCCCATAAAGGTATGCTGATTTATGGATTTATGATTGGAGCAATAACAATTATTATTCGTAAGTTCGGCGCATACCCGGAAGGAGTTTCTTTTGCTATTCTTTTAATGAATGCAGCGACTCCTCTAATTAATACTTATTGCAAACCAAAACGTTTCGGGGAGGTTAAGAAAAATGGCTAAGTTAGAATCATCATTTAAGAATATGGTGTTGGTGTTGACAGCCATCACTTGTATTGCAGCTGCGGCCCTTGCCGGAGTTTATGAATTAACCAAAGAACCGATCAATCAATCGAATCTGACAAAACAAATTAATGCAATTAAAGCTGTATGTCCTCCTTTCGATAATGATCCGATGGCAGATAAAATCGAATCGAAGCTGCCTGATGGTTCTATTATAACGATTTATCCGGCTAAAGAAGGTGGTAAGTTTGTCGGCGCTGCTGTAGAAACCTATACGATGAAAGGGTTTAGCGGGTATATTAAATTAATGGTTGGGTTTAATGCAAATGGAACTGTAAATAACTATGCTGTTTTGCAGCATGCTGAGACACCGGGTTTGGGTTCGAAAATGCAGGAGTGGTTTAGCAACACAGATAAGCCATCTCAAAGTATTATCGGAAAAAATCCGGGTGTGAATAAATTGACAGTAAGTAAGGATGGGGGTGAAGTAGATGCAATTACTGCAGCAACAATCAGTTCACGAGCTTTCTTAGATGCTGTTCAAAGGGGTTACGATGCAGTTAAGGATCAACTAAATCAATAAGAGTATGAGCAAAATTAAAATATTAACAAACGGATTAGTTAAAGAAAATCCGGTATTCGTATTGCTTTTAGGTATGTGTCCGACTTTAGGAACAACTTCTTCGGCGATCAACGGATTAGGTATGGGTTTGGCTACAGCATTTGTACTGATGTGTTCAAATTTTGTGGTTTCGCTTGTGAAAAATTTAATTCCGGATAAAGTGCGTATTCCTGCTTTTATTGTGATCATTGCGACTTTTGTAACGATTGTGCAATTTTGTATGCAGGCATATTTACCATCATTATATGATAGCTTAGGCCTATTTATCCCGCTTATTGTAGTAAACTGTGTGGTTTTAGGTAGAGCGGAATCGTTTGCTGCTAAAAATACACCGATTGATTCCATCTTGGATGGTTTAGGTATGGGATTAGGATTTGCTTTGGCATTGACAATTCTGGGTGGTGTTCGGGAATTTTTAGGTACAGGGCGTATCTTTGATATCGCTATTTATCCTGAATCTTATGGTGCACTTGTTTTTGTATTGGCACCAGGTGCATTTATTGCTCTTGGGTATTTGATTGCCGTTATCAATAAATTAAAAGCTAAGAATTCGTAGTTATGGAATATATAATGATTTTTATTGCAGCAGTATTCGTAAATAACGTAATTCTGTCGCAGTTTTTAGGAATCTGTCCTTTTTTAGGCGTTTCGAAAAAAGTAGATACGGCTCTAGGTATGGGTGCTGCAGTGGCATTCGTTATGACTATTGCAACGATCGTAACGTTCTTAATGCAGAAATACCTTCTGGAGCCATTTGGATTGTCTTTTATGCAAACAATCACATTTATCCTGGTTATCGCCTCATTGGTTCAGATGGTTGAGATTATTCTGAAAAAAGTATCACCGCCCCTGTATCAGGCATTAGGTGTGTTTTTGCCATTAATTACAACAAACTGTGCGATCTTAGGTGTTGCTATCATAGTTCACCAAAAGGATTTATCATTGTTGAATTCTGTGATATATGCGATCTCTACAGCTATCGGTTTTGCACTGGCAATGGTTCTTTTTGCAGGAATTCGTGAACAATTAAGTTTGACAAAATTGCCAAAGGCAATGGAAGGTACACCGATTGCTTTGCTTACAGCTGGTCTGCTAGCATTAGCATTTATGGGCTTTGCCGGAATTGCCTGATATTTAGAAAATCTTATAAAAGGGAAAGGCTATCTTA
>JBOFKE010000274.1:0-2489 GCA_051657185.1 Bacteroidales bacterium
AACTGTACCCTTTGTTTTCTCAAATAATACGCCACGCAAAGCCCCATAATTCAAAGATGCAAATTGAATTAACAATTGAGGGAAAAATACAATTAGCCCACTCTCTCGGCGTAATTGCGCTATTGATTCATCTGAAAAATGAAAAAAGCTACGCATATCGGCTTTCAAAATAATCTTGTCTCCACTTGTTGCCTTAACGACAATTATATTACATAATATCTTCTGTTCTTTATCATATGAAAATTGCAGCTCTGTCTGAAACTGCACATCATCACCGGAAGTTGGAAAATTTTCTTCAAATATGGCAAATTGTTCCAGCTCCATCTTGACATATTTATAATATATCTGTTCCATCATAATATTATTATGCTATTTGTTCCACGTCAGCAAGATATTCACTAAATGAATTTCCTTTATCCGAATAAACTATACTTGAGGCTGAATCTACAAACGTCGTCATCGAACTTTTCGATACTGTTTGTTTCAATTCTTTCGGCGTTAATACAGCAATCAATTCTTTATTCAATATCGTTTGCAATTTACATATCGTTTCTATAGTCATATTCTCCTTGCCTTTAAGCAACTTTCCTATATAAGGAGGTGTCACTCCCATTCTGAGAGCCAACTCTTTTTGAGAAATATTTAGTTGCTTCAAATAGAAATGAATATTCAATGCAATATCTTGGGATATTCGTATCCATTCTTTATTTTCCTTTCTAATACGCGCTTGTTCCAACTCTTCTTCAGAACGAGGCTTTGCGATCTTCGTAAGTTTATCTAAATTGAATCCCATATCAAATCAATTTTATTCATTTTTCAGATCATCTCCATCAATAATCCCGTTTTGTCTAAGCCAGACTCTTACTTTATCAATATTCTGCAAAACATGATCTTTCAACCCTGGCGAATTTTGAATCGAACTACCTAATTTTACACCACCTCCGGTAATTAAATAGATATTATCATCCATTTTTATTGCATAAATGCGAAGTAAAGATGGAGTACCACATCCATATGACTTCATCGGCTGATAGTTAATTTCATATTTATATTTTCCATCTAAATATTGAAAATGAGAATCAAAATCCGGAGTCTTACCTTCTTGCGTATGATGATATAACCTTATAAATAACTCTTCCAATGCAGCTGCTTCATCCAATATTTGACGAGCTGCTTTAAATGGTTCATCTATTTCTTTCCAAACGTGAGCTCGTAAAGATTCTCGATTATTTTCCAGAAAAGTCAGCAACTGACTGACATCATTCCACTCAGAAATAAGCCTGTCAAATTCATTTTGCTCCTGTCCATCATACCTTATACTATAAATATAAGGTTCAAATAATGCGATTATCTCCACGGTAATTAACTTTTAGGTTTACATTAGCAATAAAAATGGATGCAAATATATTATTATATAAACAATTAGTCAAGCAATTAGTTCTATAATTAACTTATAAGTTAATCGCGCAAAAAAAATAAACCGGATGTTCTAGCTATTATACTGACATACCTCACCCCTCTTACCGTAACCCTGAAATTCCATAGGTACAAATAATTTATTTCACGGTCAATTTAATTTCCGAAACAGGCTAAATAATTATTTTTCAAGGCTAAATAAAAATTGCGATGTACGTCGCACAAAATTGCGGAGTAGGTCGCATAAAAGTGCGAAGTACATCGCATTTTTGTGCGACCTACGTTTAACAAATTAATACAGGTTAGAAAATATTTATTTACACCGCCAGAAATATTACTTAACCTTGAATATAAATTAGTTGCGAGTAGAGAAATTCCGCTTCATCCATAATAGTTCAACTATATCCAACTATTAATCAAAAAGCTTACAGCAACAGGTGAGAAAGTGCTGATTAAATAACTTGAAAGAAGGTATTTACCGATGAATTACGGTTAATATATAAATCCGCAACTCAGTTCCAACTTAAGCCAGAAAATACAAATACGTCCGTATCCATCGAAAAAAGAAGCTGTTTAACAAGACAAAATCAAGTAAGTCGAAGTTACAGTTTATAACTACAAAAATAAATAGTCCCATTTTGACCTGTATTTGTGGGTCTAAAATGGGACTATTTTACAAGTATTTCGGTTTTATGTAGGGACAGGCCTTGTGCCTGTCCTTGTTTTACAATCGCATGGCAATCGAATTTAATGAACGAAACCAATGCATTATGCGGATCATATAGCGTGTGTAATCAATTGTCTATTTGATGGTTTCGGAATACGGATGGGCATAAAGCCCATTCCCTACAGCGATCATTATGATCCATTGAAAGTTATGTTATACTGGCGCACTGAAATCCGGCAATTCAAAACTCACAAGAAAAGGATCAGGATTTAAAGCCATTGCATAAAGCGTTTTATTGTCTTTAGAAACTGCTATACAGGATAGATCAATATCTGAATTTAACTCTGCAATCACTCTCCCTGACCAATCATATACGAATATCTTTCGCCCCTGCCAAGCACTTTCG
>JBOFKE010000275.1:0-22858 GCA_051657185.1 Bacteroidales bacterium
GAAAAACAGCGTATTGTTTTTAATATGCGTTATTTCGACGAGTTAAAATACGAAGAAATTTCTGCTATACTCGGTACTTCGGTAGGCGCATTGAAAGCATCTTATCATCATGCATCCAAAAAGGTAGAAGAGTTTATTATAAAGGATATTTAAACCTTTTATTTTTTTGATTGTCAAATAACTAACAATCCATTTTGATTTAAAATTTTATCAATATGAAGAATCTATCCGATCTGAAAAATTCAGAGAGGTTCAAAAAGGAGTTTAACGTTCCAGAAAATTATTTCGAAGATTTTTCCGAGAAAATGATGGATCAATTACCCGATATTGAACCGGTATTTGAAAACGAGCCGATATCCTTATGGAGACGCGTCCGTCCAATTATGTATATGGCAGCTATGTTTCTTTCTATCATGTTTACGATACGTGTTTTCGTGGGCGAAGGAAAAAAAGTTGAGCAGGATACATTGCGTAGTTATGTATATTTAGGGAATGATGAAATTGCTGAATTTGATTATCCGGACGAAGTAAGCTATGATGATTATACAATCGCTAATATGGACGACTATACACTAATTGAGTCATACGCGACATTGACTTCTGATAATCAATAACTATATCCATAAAATCAAATAATAATGAGCAAAATATTTAAAATCTGCCTAATATTTATTTCCTTTGCTTTGAGTTTCTCTCTATCAGCACAACAGCGCAAAGGCGGACCTTCTAAAGCAGAAGTCGAACGTTTTAAAGCGGAAAAAAATGCATTTCTTGTGCAAGAAGTTGGAATAACTTCAGAAGAAGCCGGGTTATTCTTTCCTTTATATGAGGAAATGCAAAACAAAATTTTCGAATTACAAAAAAGCACGCGTATGAAATCACGTGCATTAAAAAATAGTCCGAATGTAACGGATGAGCAATACAAATCTCTTGTCTTTGAAATGATTCGGCAAGATTGCGAGAAAGCAAAGATAGAAGAAGAGTATTACAAGAAATTTGAAAAGATTTTATCACCGGAAAAACTCTATAAACTAAAGAATGCAGAGAACAAATTTGCTGTCCATCTGTTTCACCGTAGAGGGAATGGTAATAAATCTCCGGGTAATAAATAAATTGATAACCAGGAAGCTTTATGTTGAGAGTGACTCTCTAAACATAAAGCTTTATTTGTAAATAAAAACGACGATACTAATGAAAAAGATTCTATTATTTATGTTGATCTTTGCTCCGTTTGCATTATCAGCACAACAGCTATCCAAAGCTTCCAAAAAGTTATCTTTGGCAGAGTATGCGATATCAAACTTTTATGTTGATAAAGTGGACGAAGATAAATTAGTAGAAGATGCCATTGTCGCTCTTTTAGAAAAATTAGATCCTCACTCAAGTTATACTTCTGTAGAGGAAACAAAAGAGTTTAATGAGCCTTTACTCGGAAACTTTGACGGAATCGGAATACAATTCCAGATTATCAAAGATACACTTTTTGTGATTCAGGCTGTTCCAGGCGGACCTTCTGAAAAGGTAGGTATCATGCCGGGCGATAAAATTATCGAAGTGAACGATACGGTTATTGCCGGAGTGAAAATGAAGCAAACTGATATCATGAAGCGACTCAGAGGTACTAAAGGTACAGTTGCCAATGTGAAAGTTAAGCGCAATAATAAAAATGATCTGATTTCTTTTAAAATTGTCCGTGATAAAATTCCGATCAACAGCCTGGATGCTGCATATATGGCAGAACCCACAGTGGGATATATTAAAATTAATCGTTTCGGAGCGAATACACACGAAGAATTCGTTGAAGCCGTTAAGACGCTTCAAAAAGAAGGTATGAAATCACTGATTGTTGACTTGCAAGGTAACGGTGGTGGTTTTTTAAACGCAGCTATTGATATGGTTGACGAGTTTATCGGTAAGGATAAACTGATCGTTTATACAGAAGGTACCAATCAGAAAAGAGAAGAGGCATACTCAACCGATAAAGGTTTACTTAAAGATATGCCGGTCGTATTTATGATAGACGAAGGTTCAGCTTCAGCAAGTGAAATCATGACAGGAGCTATCCAGGATTGGGATCGCGGGGTTCTGGTTGGTCGTCGTTCGTTCGGTAAAGGCTTAGTGCAAAGACCAATTCCACTACCTGACGGTTCAATGATTCGATTGACAGTGGCCAGATATTATACACCTTCGGGCAGAAGTATTCAGAAACCTTATGGCGAGGGAACCAAAAAGTATTATGAAGATTTGCTGAATCGATATAAAGGCGGTGAGCTTATGCATGCAGACAGTATTCACTTCCCTGATTCTTTGAAAACAAAAACATTAGTTCAGAAAAGAACTGTTTATGGAGGCGGAGGAATTATGCCGGATGTATTTGTTCCGATTGATACTACTAAATATTCGGATTATCACCGCAATTTGGTTTATAACGGAATTATGAATCAATTCGTAGCCACTTATGTCGATAAACATCGTACCGAATTAAACAAGAAATATAAAGACATCGGAGTTTTCGAAAAGAACTTTCAGGTTACACCTGAGATGTTGCAAAGTTTAGTCAATACGGCTAACGATGAAAAGATAAAGTTTAATGAAGAGCAATATAATCAATCTAAAGATATGATTGCGTTGCAACTAAAAGCTTTAATGGCTCGTGATTTATTTGATACTGCCGGATACTTCCGTATTATCAATGCTTCGGATGATTCCTATAAAAAAGCGCTGGAAATTATTAAAAATCCAACGCTGTATAATCAGTATCTGAAAACAGATACTTCACACTAATCAATTGTTTGATAAGATAAGAATGCTGCACTATTCAGTGCGGCATTTTTTCTTTTATTATGCCACCATTTGTTTGCATAATGAGAAAGTACTGCACTTCCAGCGCCTATTGCTAAACCGGCTGCAACATCAGAAGGATAATGAACTCCTAACTGCATACGCGAATATCCGACTGAAAGAGCCCATAATGAAGCCGGGGCAATAATATACCACTTTGGATATACGAGACTTAAAGACGTGGCTACACTTGCTGCCGAGGAAGAGTGTCCGGAAGGGAAAGAAGGACTTCCACCGTCTGAACGTTTAATAATGTACCCCGGATATTTATCGAAAGGTCTTTTTCTATCAATTGTGTATTTTAATGCCTGAGTTACAACTACAGATACAGCTAAAGAAGCTGCAACTTCAATGCCATCAAATGTTGCATCTTTATCTCTTGTGATCAAACCATAACCAATAATGCCTGCAGGAATTAAATAGGGTAAAAATTCAGCAGAAACAGAGGCTGCCTTACTAAAATTAACGGCAGCTTTTCCTGGTGATTTCGTTAGACGATGCAAAAATTTAGCCTCCCGGGTTTGAGAATATGATAGTTGAAAACTCAGTAATAACGATAGTAAAAGTATAAAATGTCTCATTCGTATAATAGTATTTCAGTTGCTGCATTAGAATTGTTGAGGAGATAATCTGAAAATTTAAATCTCCCAGGTTCAGTATCTGTATATCAGATTTTTGCGTAAGTTGGCCAAGTCTCTATCTGTTAGTCTCCATTCCTTTTTAAAGAATTTCTCAACAGATCCATACTCTTTTCGGATACGGGCAAGAACATATTCTGCTGTAGCCCGGTTTGCTGTAAGTAAAAGAGTCATGGCTTCCTGGCTGTCAGGATCAAGTTTTTTGACATTCTGAGCATGAGGAGCCAGATTTAGATAAGGATTTATACTCAAATAGTCCTCAATAATAAGTTCTTCCTCAACACCAAGATAGGCTAGCAAGAGAACTGATAAGAAATCAATTTTTTCTTTAGCGTATTTTGCTGATATTAAAACGGGATAACTATCTGATTTTGTTAATATTTTTACAATATGGGCATATTCATTTGTTTTCTCATCTATCAGATAATTATACAAATCTTGTTTGTAAAGCATTACATCGCCTCGTTTACACTCATTGCGTAAAATCAGATCATATATTTGGCCATAGCGTTTTAGTTTAATAGGAACAGAATGAACATATGGGAATATTTTATAGTATAAGGGATTGATCGATTCAGGCTCATCCTGCATCGTAATAAAAGTCTTAACTCCCATCTGCTTTAACATTTGTGCCGAAATAGGAGCTATATCGGTAATTTGAGAGCTGCGAAGAATTTTACCCCAGGCGATTTGCTCTCCATTATTTGTCCGGTAACCTCCCATATCCATTATATAATCAATGCCTGGAACGCGAATAAACCGGTTAGATGTAATTTCTCTATAAGAATCGTTGAAGCTTAATACGAAGAATGCACGTTGACCCTGATTTTCAACGATCTCAGTATGTCCGCTTGCAATACTCACTTCTTGTATCGGACGTTTTAGATCAAACTTAGAGGGTTCTAAATCGAAGAACTGATAGACTTTTAATTTACCTTCAATAGGAGGCTGCACATCCCATCTAAGCTCATAGTTATTCACGTTATTCATTTCACACATAGTGATAACATCTGTTCGTGTCGTAGCACACGACCCAAACATAAGCCCTAAAAGGGTGAACGTAACAATATGTAGGTAAAATCTATTCATAAGCGAACTATTTTAATACGAAATAAATGAATTAAAAGTAATATTGCATGGTATTTCAGATATTTAACAGAGAAATGAAGGATTATAAGGTTATACGACAATTTTTAGCATGTTTATTCTCGATTTCAATCGGATAAACATATAAAATATTGTATCTTAGTATCTCAAAAGTTTTTCAATATGGCACAACCTCTTGCAGAACGTATGCGTCCCCGGAAACTGGACGATTATATAGGACAGAAACATCTCGTTGGTCCCGGTGCTATTATTCGCAGAATGATAGAATCAGGTAATATTTCCTCATTTATCCTTTGGGGGCCTCCTGGTGTAGGAAAAACGACATTGGCTCAAATCATATCTCATGAACTTGAAGTTCCGTTTTATACATTAAGCGCGATCAATTCGGGAGTAAAAGAAGTTCGTGAAGTGA
The DNA here is from genome assembly GCA_051657185.1 of Bacteroidales bacterium. Classification (GTDB taxonomy): domain Bacteria; phylum Bacteroidota; class Bacteroidia; order Bacteroidales; family UBA7332; genus UBA7332. Next base: position 4,999 of record JBOFKE010000275.1, read on the forward strand.
TTGAAAAAGCTAAAAGTCAGCATTTTTTCAATTCGCGCAGACCTATTTTATTTATCGATGAAATTCATCGTTTTAGTAAATCGCAGCAAGATAGCTTATTGAATGCTGTAGAATCAGGAATTGTTACTTTAGTTGGTGCAACAACTGAGAATCCTTCGTTTGAAGTGATACGTCCACTCTTATCCCGTTGTCAGATATATACTCTAAAGCCTTTGGATGAAATAGACCTTAAGCAGTTATTGTATAGTACGATTGAAAAGGATTTTGAATTAAGTAAACGCAAAATAGAAATTAAAGAGGATGATGCTCTTTTTCGTTATGCCGGTGGAGACGCCCGGAAGCTCCTGAATATAATTGACTTGATTTCTTCTGCTATCCCGGAAGGGGATATCCTTATTACGGATAAGCTTGTTGTCGATTCGCTACAACAAAATCCGGCAGAATATGATAAAAACGGTGAAATGCATTACGATATCATTTCTGCCTTTATAAAGTCAATAAGAGGGAGTGATCCGAATGCAGCTGTATACTGGCTCGCTCGGATGGTTGAAGGAGGTGAAGACCCTAAATTTATTGCTCGGCGTTTGGTGATATCTGCAGCTGAGGATATTGGGCTGGCAAATCCGAATGCCTTATTACTCGCTAATGCCTGCTTTGATGCATTGCAAAAAATTGGTTGGCCAGAAGGGCGAATAATCCTCGCTGAAACAACGATCTATTTAGCTTCAAGTCCTAAAAGTAATTCGGCTTATCTGGCAATTGATGAGGCTATTGCTCTAGTTAAACAGACTGGAAATCTTCCTGTTCCGTTACATCTTCGCAATGCCCCGACCAAATTAATGAAGGATATGAATTATGGGAAAAACTATAAATATCCGCATAACTACCCCAATAATTTTGTAAATCAGCAATATATGCCGGATGCTATTCAGAGTGCGAAGATATGGACGCCGCAGAGTAATCCGGCTGAGAGTAAGTTAGATGAGTATTTAAAAAAGCTGAAATAAAAATATATACTTGCTATTAAAAAAAAAACCGCTAAGATTTAAGTCTCAGCGGTTTTTTTTTATTATTTCACAATGGAAAAATCCAATTGTTTTCTTTCCAGGTTAGCTCTGGCTACCTTAATACGGATAGCATCGCCTAAAGAATACATTTTCTTATTACGACGACCTACGATACGGTAGTTTTTGTCGTCTAATTCGTAATAGTCGTCATCCAGTTCACGTACCGGAATCATACCCTCACATTTATTTTCATTAATCTCTACGTACAAGCCCCATTCTGTAACGCCGGAAATTACGCCATCATAAACCTGACCTAAGCGTTCAGACATATACTCAACTTGTTTGTATTTGATTGAAGCTCTTTCAGCACTAGCTGCTAAAAGTTCCATATCTGTTGAGTGTTTACACAACTTCTCGTATTTCTTTTCCGTGACAGAGCGTCCGCCTTCTAGATACTTCTCAAGTAATCGATGTACCATCATATCCGGATAACGACGGATAGGAGAAGTAAAGTGCGTATAGTATTCAAAAGCCAAACCATAATGGCCAATATTTTTTGTTGAATAGATTGCTTTAGCCATTGCACGAATAGCAACCGTTTCGATCAAATCTTCTTCTTTCTTGCCTTGAACATTATCAAGCAATTTGTTGATCGATTTAGAGATATCTGTGTTTGCTCCTTCTGTTTTTAATTTATATCCAAAACGTCTGACCATCGTCGCGAAATTTTCCATTTTTTCGGGATCCGGTAGATCGTGGATACGATAAACAAAGGTTTTAGGAGCAGTGTTCTTATTTTTCGGTTTAGCTACAAATTCAGCAACTGTACGGTTTGCCAACAACATAAACTCTTCAACAAGCTTGTTGGCTTCTTTTGCGACTTTGAAATAAACACTTATAGGTTTCCCTTTTTCATCGATTTCAAAACGAACCTCATGGCGATCAAAATTAATAGCTCCGTGACTGAAACGATTCTTACGTAGTTTTTGAGCAAGATCATTCATCACTAAGATCTCATCTTTAAAATCTCCGTCAGCCCCTTCAATGATCTCTTGCGCTTCTTCATATGTAAAACGTCTGTCGGAGAAAATTACTGTACGGGCAATTCTATAATTGACCACTTCAGCCTCTTTGTTCATCTCAAAAATACATGAAAAACATAGCTTTTCTTCATGAGGGCGTAATGAACAAACACCATTTGAAAGTCTTTCAGGCAGCATTGGGATAACACGATCTACTAAATAGATAGATGTTGCTCTGTTTACTGCTTCTTTGTCAATAATACTATCAGGTTTGACATAATAAGTTACATCAGCAATATGGACGCCAATTTCCCAATTTCCGTTTTCGAGTTTACGAATTGAAAGTGCATCATCGAAGTCTTTAGCATCCTTAGGGTCAATGGTAAACGTTGTGACTTTTCTAAAATCTTCGCGTTTCTCATATTCCTCTTTCGGTATTTCATCTCCGATCTTATCTGCTAACTGAGCCACTTCTTCGGGATAGGAGTAAGGCAGTCCGAATTCAGCCAATATTGCATGAATCTCAGTATTATTTTCTCCAACATCTCCTAATACATCAATAACCTCCCCGATTGGATTCTTGCGATTTTCCGGCCATTCAACGATTTTAGCAACTACTTTCTGACCATTTTTACCACCATTCAATTTGTTTTTCGGTATAAAAAGATCATTCGCAAGGACTTTACTGTCCGTAATTACAAATGCATAATTGTCAGACACATCTAATACACCGATAAAACGTTGCTCCGCTCTTTCGAGAATCTCCATGATTTCAGCTTCAGGATCTTTTCCTTTGCGCTTAGCATAGACCATTGCCTGTACCTTATCTCCGTTCAGTGCATTTTTGGAGCGTCTTTCCGGAATAAAAACAGGCTCGCCACCTTCCTCAGGGATAAGCATATTTTTACCATTGCTACGTCTTTCGAATTTACCAATAACAATATTCCCACGAGATTTAATACGGAATCGGCCTAAATCAACTTCTTCTAAAAAATCTTCAAGTGTTAACTGATCTAATATATTGACAACGAGTTGCTTCTGAGGAGTTGTTTTTAATTCTAGTCCTGCGCAAATCTGTTTATAGTTTAAAATCTGATTCGGAGTCAACTTAAAGTAGTCAATTACTTTATTGATTATCTGAGACTTTTTAAGTCTCGCTCCTTTATTTCTCTTTCCTTTTTCTTGTTCTTTCTTAGCCATAGTATCACTATTTATATGTTTAGATACAATGAATTAATCTTTCTGAATTAAACGAGTCATGCAAACCGATAGTTCAAATAAATATTGGAAATGAGAATGTTATAATAATTCCATGTTTACTGAATCTATTTAACTCGTATCTTCTGCTCATATACAGAAGTTTACTTTACAAAGTAACTAATATTTAAAGATAAAACTTAACTTTGCATGAATTAATTAGCGATTAAATACAATCTTTTTTCGCCATTATCACGGATTTTCTTTACAAGTATAGCATTATGCAACGTATATTAGTCACAGGTGCCGGTGGGTTTATCGGTGGATTCATTGTTGAAGAGGCATTGAACAGAGGTTTTGAGACTTATGCCGGAGTACGTAAATCAACCAGCCGCGAATATCTGTCCGACTCCCGAATTCAATTTATCGATCTGCCTTTCCATAATCGTGCAGCATTAGCCAGAAAACTTCAGGAATGTAGAGATCAGTTTGGAGGATGGGATTATATTATTCATAATCTGGGTGCTACAAAAGTAAAAAAGACAGAGGATTTTGACAAAATAAACTACGAATTTGCGCGTAATTTTGTTGAAACATTGATTGAGCTGAATATGCAACCTAAGCAGTTTCTTTATATCAGTACATTGGGTGTTTTAGGTCCTGGAAACGAATCAACATCTGATCCAATTACTCATCAAAATGCTTCTGGTCCGAATACGGCTTATGGAAGGAGTAAACAAAAGATGGAAATATATTTAAAATCTCTTACCGATTTTAATTATGTTATTATCCGACCGACCGGTGTTTATGGTCCTCGCGAAAAAGATTATTTTTTGATGTTTAAGACGATCAAATCGGGATTCAACTTCATTCCCGGGTTCAAAGAACAATACCTGACTTTTATTTACGTCAAGGATTTGGTAAAAGCACTTTTCCTTTGTATAGATAAAGAGATCTGTCGTAAAGAATATAATTTGTCCGATGGGCAATGTTATACGTCTTCTCTATTTTGTAATATTGTAAAACACCGTCTGAATAAGCAGCGGGTGGTCAATATAAAACTACCGCTTATTTTGGTTAGAGGCGTTTCAATTGTTGCTGAGAATATAGCAAAAATAGCCGGTAAGACGAGCACTTTGAATGGAGATAAATACCGGATTATGAAGCAGCGTAACTGGAATTGTGATATTTCTGATCTGAAGAAGGACACCGGATTCCATGCTGACTATGATTTAAAAAGAGGAGTCGAAGAAGCTATTTCCTGGTATGAGGAGAACCAATGGCTATAATCGTAGGTTTATATTATGAATGATACATATAAAACAATAGCCGATCTATCAGAGGGTTGGTATAAAGAGAAAATGAGTAAGTTCATCTCTTTTGCCATACCTGTAGAAACAATAGAAGAAGCTAAAGAACAAATTGAAAAATATCAGAAGCAGTATTATGATGCCCGCCATGTCTGCTGGGCTTATATGCTTGGTCATGAAAGAAAGGAATTTCGTTCGAATGATAATGGGGAACCTTCAGGAACGGCAGGGAAGCCGATTTTGGGGCAAATAAATTCGTATGAACTTACAAACATTCTGATCGTTGTGATACGTTATTTCGGAGGTGTGAAACTAGGGACTAGCGGACTTATTGTTGCCTATCGTGAGGCTGCTTCTGAAGCGATAAATAATAATAAAATTATAGAATGTCTTGTTGAGGACGAAGTAACGGTTGTTTTTGAATATCCTTTTATGAATGATATCATGAAAATCGTGAAGGATATGGAGCCAACTATTCTCTATCAACGTTTCGATATGAATTGCGAAATGACTTTACGTATTCGTCGCTCTGAGATTGATATACTGAGAGGCAGACTTGAAAAAGTCGAATCCGCTTATTTAAAATAGAAAGGAGTTTATATATGCTTGATACGCAAAAAATAAGAATGGATTTTCCGATCTTGGATCGGAAAATTTACGGAAAAGATTTAATTTATTTCGATAACGGAGCAACTACTCAAAAACCACTTTGCGTAATCGAAAAGATGAATGAGTGTTATTTGAATCAAAATGCAAATATTCACCGCGGTGTCCATCATTTGAGTCAGGAGGCGACGATGGCTCACGAAAAAGCTCGTAAGAGTGTGCAGAAATTCATTAATGCTGCTCATGATTATGAAATTATTTTTACCCGCGGTACGACCGAGAGTATTAATCTTGTTGCTTTTGCTTTTGGTGAAGCATTCCTGAAAGAGGGTGATGAAGTTATCATATCTACAATGGAACACCACTCAAATATAGTTCCATGGCAAATGCTTCAGGATCGTAAGGGGATCAAACTTCGTATTATTCCTATTAACGAAAAAGGAGAATTGGATATGGAAGCCTACAAAAATATGTTCAATGAAAGAACCAAACTGGTTTCTGTCATGCATGTTTCGAATGTTTTGGGCACTATCAATCCGGTTGAAGACATTATTCACATCGCTCATAGTTATGATGTGCCTGTTATGATTGACGGGGCGCAGGCTATTGCACATACAAAAGTGGATGTCCAGGCATTAGATGCAGATTTTTATGTGTTTTCAGGTCATAAAATCTATGCACCGAATGGCATAGGCGTTCTTTACGGAAAAGAGAAATGGCTAAATGCGATGCCTCCTTATCAGGGTGGTGGAGAAATGATTGCGACTGTATCATTCGAGAAAACAGTTTACAATGAATTACCTTTTAAATTTGAGGCTGGCACACCTGATTACGTAGGGTCTGTTGGATTAGCAAAGGCACTGGAATATGTTTCAGCAATCGGACTTGAGAATATCGAAGCTTACGAAACCGAGTTGCTGAAGTATGCTATGGATGGGTTAAGCAAAATAGAGGGAATACGATTCTTTGGAACATCTGATCACAAAGGAGCAGTTATTTCATTTTTAGTTAAAGATATTCACCATTATGACATGGGAATGCTTTTAGATAAACTGGGAATTGCCGTGCGTACTGGTCACCACTGCGCACAACCCTTAATGCAACATTATGGCATTGAAGGAACTGTACGTGCATCATTTTCTTTCTACAACACGAAAGAAGAAATTGATACTTTTATCAAAGCAGTTGAGCGTGTAAGTAACATGTTCTAAGTTTCAATATAATATTTGAAAAGAGGAAGCCTATATGGGCTTCCTCTTTTTTATTACTATCCGAATAGATAAACTTGCCTAACTTCAGATTAAATAGTTGGTCGTGAGTCAATAATTTTTATTTCCTTTGCAACTTCAGAAAAATTTTCGCTAATTAACGCTAGTAAACTTTATATAGAATGTATTCGAAAAGTAAGAATCTATTAATTGTTATTTTATTAAGCTTTTTGGCTATACTGCCATGGATCGGATTAAATAGCTTTTATACAAAAGGAGAACCTCGTGAGGCATTGGTCCCACAAGCTATGCTCGAAACAGGGAACTGGATTCTGCCTCAACGTTACGGAGATGCATTTGCTACGAAGCCGCCCTTTATGCACTGGTTTTCAGCGTTAGTTTCTTTGCCTATAGGTGAAGTGACAGAATGGTCAGCTCGTCTGCCGGTTGCACTAAGCGGTATTGGTATTATTATTATGACTTTTATGTTTTTTGCCGGAAGAGTTACAAACAGACAAAATCTGATCGCTGCTCTTCTTTTGATTACCTCTTTCGAAATGCACCGTTCCAGCATGGAAGCCCGTGTTGATATGCCCCTGACATTTTTCATGCTATGTGGTATGTGTCTGCTCTATAAGCGTTATGAAAATGGACTGAAAGGTTATTCTATACCTATCGTGTTAAGCCTCAGTGCCGCCTTCCTGATTAAAGGTCCGGTAGGCGCTATCTTACCATTAGGTATTTATGGTTTATTCTTACTATTTAAGCGATTTAATTTTTGGAAAATATTTTTTGATGCTGCTAAACTGGGTATTCTGACTTTGATAATCCCCGGAATTTGGTATGTAGCTGCTTACAAAACAGGTGGGCAGGAATTTATTGATACGGTATATACTGAAAATATGGCACGTATGACCGGTTCCGAAGATACAGGGCATAAAGGACCTGTGTACATTCATTGGGTCTATTTGTTGATGGGATTTATACCATGGGGTATTCTATTGGTGCTTTCCGTTTTCAATATCAAAAAAGCTTATCGAAAAACAGAACAAAATATATTTAAAGATCTATGGTTTCGTTTTAACAGCCAACCGGCTATCCTTCAATATACATGGGTTGCTGCTATAACAGTTATTCTTTTTTATTCGATACCAACGAGTAAACGACCGGTTTACACTTTGCCGAGTTATCCGTTTTTCGCTATCCTTTTTGCGCAATGGTTCGGCTATCTGATAGATCAGAAAAAGAAAACAATATCGATCGTTTCGCTTTTTCTGGGAATTATAGCTTCTTTAGCAATGCTAATAACATTGGCTTCGTCATGGGGATTCATCGATTTAATCACTATAGGTAATCAATTGAAACTGGATAAAGAAACCATGTTCAATCTGAATATCATTCAGCCACTCTGGAAAAGCAATTTGTGGTATAGTTATGTATTAATTTTGCTAACTCTGACAGCCTGTTTTCAGGTATTCAACGCTTTCCATAAAAGAAAATTCCAGAATATGTTCTACGGAGCAGTAGCCGTTATGTTTTGTATGAATCTTTATCTGGATGCTTATGTTTTACCTGCTATTAAAAATGGCATGTCGCTAAAAGAATTTGCATTAGAAACCAGACAAATGGCTGGAAGTAACACAATTTATATGCCTTCTTACGACTCTTTGCGTTTTTATGTGATAAATTATTATCAGCACAATCAGTTAAAAGATTTCGAGAAATTAAAGCCAGAGAGTGGATATATGTATATTGCGGATTTTAATTATGATGAAATCCGGAATGCAAATTCCGATTACACTTTTGAGATAATCAAACAAACCCCACATAGATATAACGATTTACGCAAGATCGTTTACTTTGTTAAATTTGATAAGAAATAAGAAATATGAAAGAGTTATCAATCATAATAACGGTCTATAACGAGGAAGAGAACATAAAGCCAATGATCGAGCGAGTTACGCAGGCAATGGGTAATTTTGATTACGAATTATTGTTTGTAAACGATGGATCAAAAGATCGGACATTAGAAATGTTAGAGGAATATGCGACAGAGAAGGTACGCATCATTGATTTTATGACTAATCGCGGACAAAGTATTGCCATGCGCGCAGGAATCGATAATTCAACAGGTCGTTATCTGGCTTTTCTAGATGGAGATTTGCAGAATGATCCTGATGATATTCTTCCAATGCTTTCTTTACTTAAAGACGAAGATCTGGACGTCGTTATGGGGTACCGAAAAGATCGGAAAGATAATGCGATTATTCGGAATTTTCCGAGTAAAATTGCCAATGGATTGATCCGTAAAGTGACAAAGATACAACTTAAAGACGGAGGTTGTTCATTACGTGTATTTAAGCGTGAGTATGCTGAAGGACTTGACTTATATGGTGAATTACATCGTTTTATTCCGGTATTGACAATCATACAGGGGGCTAAAGTTAAGCAAATACCGGTTAGGCACCACGAAAGAATGTTCGGTACATCTAAATATGGCTTAAGCCGTATATTTAAAGTTTTACCTGATCTGTTGTTTATATACTTCATAAAGAACTATCGTTTAAAACCTATGCATTTCTTTGGGAAGGTTGCATTTTTCTTATTGACGTTTGCACTTCTGAGCTTGTTATTACTTCTTTGTTCTCCATTTTATGTAGTATTATCGCTTTTTTTACTTTTTACTTTAAGCGGAATCATAGTCTCTCTAATGGGTATTATGGCAGAAGTACAAATGCGCACATATTACAGTCATGACAAAAACAGACTTTATCAGATAAAAAATGGAACAAGCAGAAGTTAAACCCAAAAGCAAAAAAAAAATCTGGCTTCTGCCAATCAAAATTATAGTATCGTTTCTGGCAATCTACACAATTGTCAATAACATAGACTGGAACGAAGTTCTACCGACACTCGTGGTTTGTAATAAGTGGCTTTTAATTTCAGCATTATTGCTTTACGCACTATCAAAGGTTGCTTCTTCTTATCGTTTAAATCGCTATTTTAGAGAAATTCCGGTTGATATTTCTGAAAAGAACAATCTGAGACTCTATTGGCTCGGTATGTTTTACAATCTGTTTCTTCCGGGTGGAATTGGCGGCGATGGATATAAAATATATCTGATTGGGAAGACTTTTCAAGTAAAACTGAAAACAACGACGGCTGCAGTATTAATAGACAGATTAAACGGAATGAGTGCTATTTTATACATTCTTCCTGCCAGTTTTCTTTTTGTTCCGTTTCCTGTATGGGTAAAACTTTCCGTCCCTTTTGCAATCGTACTTATTTATATATGTTACCGTATATTTCTACGATTTGTTTTCCCCAGGTTTCTGAAGAGTGAACCTTATTGTTCGGGATTATCTATTGTTGTTCAATCTTTGCAATGTATTGCGATTTTTGCGATTCTGCAAAGTTTGGGCGTAGATAAAGATTATGCTGAATATACAATACTTTTTCTTGTTTCATCGTTAGTTTCAGTGCTTCCTGTTTCAATTGGAGGTATTGGGCTCAGAGAATTGGTATTTATGGCAGGGAGTAGTTATTTTGGTTTAAATCCGACATTGTCTGTATTAGTAAGTTTTATTTTTTATCTGATTAATGTGCTCGTTTCTTTTGCGGGAATCTATTTTCATTTCTCTGATTTTCAACTAAGCACAAATGAAGATTTAGTTTAAACCCTCAATCTGAATAGGTCTGTGATTGATTAATATGGGTGTGATATCATAAAAACCGTTAAAGAGGGTTGATCTGTTAGTGAAAAATGTAATTTTAACGGCTAAATAAATTCTTGATATCAAATGAGAAAAATCATATCATTTTGTCTTCTTATACTCCTTTTCGCTTCATGCAAGAAAGGGACTATCATATCCGGAGATGAAATAGTACGCGTAGGAGATGATTTTTTAACTCGAACAGAGCTGGAAAGTTTCCTGCCAGATGGTATTACTTCGGAAGACAGTATTCGGTTAGCTGAAGAATTTATTCGAAAATGGATCGATAATGAGCTTCTCTACGACGTAGCTACGAAAAATGTTCCTGATCTTGCCGATATTGAACGTAAGGTACAGGAATATAAGCAAGATCTGATTATTCATCGTTACCGTATGTTGTTAGTTAATGAACGCGTTGCTGATGAACTTTCTGAAAGTGAAATCCGGAATTATTACAATGTACATCAGAAAGAGTTAATTTTGGAGGAGCCACTGTACAAAGGCGTATTTTTGAAAGTCAGAAAAACGACACCTAATATAGCCTCTCTTAGAGGTTGGATGAAAAAAATCACACCCGAGAATCTCGAGAAGATTGAGAAATTTACTATCAAACAAAGTATTGCGTATAAATACACAGGAGATGATTGGGTTAATGAAGACGACTTACATGAGTATTTACCTTCACAAAGTAAATTCAATATTAGTAAGCCCGGAGAAGTTAGTGATGAAGAATTTATTTACTTCTATAATATCAGTGAATCTCGTGGAAAAGGAGATGAAATGCCACTCGATTATGCTCAAAATCAGATCAAAGAACTACTTTTGAAAATAAAAGCGACAGAATTATTATCTTCGCAGCAAAAAGAACTTTACGATAAAGCTTTATCAAATAAAAAGATAGAGTACTTTTACGAACGAAAAAATTAATATTCACTTTCAAATATAAAGGAGTATAATGTATAAAAAGATCTTTCTATCGTTTTCCATGATTCTTTCGATGTTCATCGGAAACGTTAAAGCACAACAAAATGTTATTGATGAAGTTGTGTGGGTTGTTGGAGATCAAGCTATTCTTAAATCACAGATTGAGGAACAACGCTTGCGTATGCTTTATGAGCGAGAAGAGATTAACGGAGATCCGTATTGTGTGATCCCCGAGCAAATTGCCTTGCAAAAATTGTTTCTTCACCAAGCGACATTAGATAGTATCACTGTACCCGAAACACAGGTTTTAGGTGAAGTAGAAAGACGAATGGCTTACTTTACTACAGAAGCCGGGGGTAAAGACAAATTAGAAGAATATTTTGGCAAATCTTATGCACAAATTCGTGATGAAATGAAAGATATGGTACGTGACCAATCTATCGTTCAGGAGGTTCAGCGTAAACTTGTAGGAAATATAAAAGTAACCCCTGCCGAAGTAAGACGTTTCTTTAGCAAGTTACCTGATGACAGTATTCCATTTATTCCGACTCAGGTAGAAGTTCAAATAGTACAATTAGAGCCTAAGGTACCTCAAGAGGAAATCGATAAAATCAAAGAACGATTAAGAGATTATTCAAATCGTGTAAATGAAGGTTCTTCTTCTTTTTCTACATTAGCACTTCTTTATTCAGAAGATCCGGGGTCAGCTCCTAAGGGTGGCGAACTTGGGTTCATGGGAAAAGGGCAATTAGTTCCTGAATTTGCTAACGTTGCATTCAATCTGACAGATCCGAAACGCGTTTCTAAGATTGTTGAATCCGAATTCGGATTTCATATTATACAGTTAATTGAAAAGCGTGGAGACCGTATCAATGTTCGTCATATCTTGCTTAAACCTAAAGTTTCTGATGAAGCGATTACGCAATCAATCAATCGTCTGGATTCTATTCGCACTGATATTGTAGATGGCAAATTTTCTTTCGAAGAAGCTGCTCAATTCATCTCACAGGATAAAGACACACGTAATAGCCAGGGTCTTTTAGTTAATCCAAAAACAGGAACTTCTAAATTTGAAATGCAGGACCTTCCTCAGGAAATTGCGAAAGTTGTCAACGACCTTCAGGCAGGTGATATTTCAAAACCTGTCACAATGATTAACTCAAAACAAAAAGAGGTTACTGTTATTGTTAAACTAAAAAACAGAACAGAAGGGCATAAAGCAAACATGGCAGAAGACTATCAGGCTCTAAAAGCAATCGTAGAAGATTCTCGCCGTGGAGATATTTTGGAAAAGTGGATTCGCAAAAAACAACATGATACATATATCCGTATTCGTGAAGGTTATCAAAACTGTGATTTCCAATATCCGGGATGGATTAAACAATAGATTCTATGTTCAAATTAAATAGATGGATACAAACGAATAGATATAGAGTGCTTTCGGGCGCTCTATGTTTGTTCGTTTTTTGTCTGTATGCACAAAACACAAATCCGCAGCCAGTCGGATCCGATAAAGGAAAAGTTCAGAAAGTAATTCTGGAACATGCCAATAAATTATCTTTTGATAAATTAGTTACCGGTGATGCGCAGGTACTTCGAGGAGATGTTCGTTTCCGCCAGGAAGGTATGTATATGTTTTGTGACTCGGCCTACTTTTATGAAGCCAATAATTCATTGGATGCTTTTGGTAATGTGCGTATGGAGCAAGGTGATACTTTGTTTGTTTTCTCTGATTTTTTACGATACAACGGTACTTCTCGTTTAGCAGAGCTACGCTATAATGTAAAAATGGAAAACAGAGATGTAACTCTCTTAACAGACAGCCTGAATTATGACCGTATGGTTAATGTTGGTTATTATTTTGAAGGAGGGGTATTGACAGATCCGGAAAATGAATTAACTTCATATTACGGACAGTATTCACCAGATACTAAAATGGCTCGTTTCAATGATAATGTCAAACTTATCAACGAGAAATATACATTGTATTCAGATACACTGGATTATGATACAAATACACGTATAGCAGATATTATCGGACCATCAACAATCATTTCTGACAGTAATACCATCTATTCTTCGAGAGGATGGTATAATACACTGGCAGATGTTGCAACACTATATGACCGTTCTTCGGTTGTAAGCGGTGAAAGGGTATTAACTGCCGACACGTTATTTTATAATCGTAATACCGGTTTTGGAGAAGGTTTTACCAATGTGGAAGTAACTGATACGGTAAAGAAGATGACATTGTATGGTCAATATGGTTATTACAATGAAATCTCCGAACATGCATTCGTGACAGATTCGTCGTGGTTGATGGATTATTCGAGACCTGATACACTTTATCTGGCAGCAGATACATTAATGACTTATCCCGATTCGACCTTCCGCATAATGGAGGCGATTAAGCGGGTTCGGATGTTTTCGGAACAATCTCAGGCGGTAGCCGGTAAAGCCTTGTTTACCTCACGTGATACACTTTTGAAAATGATGGATGATCCGATTCTCTGGAATGAGAGTTATCAGGTATTCGGCGACTCGATTCTGACTTACATGAATGACAGTACAATCGACTGGGCACATATTAAGAACTTTGGGTTTATAGCTGAGCATATCGATTCCTCTTATTTCAATCAGATTTCGGGTAAAGATATTAAAGGATACTTCAAAGAAGGAGATCTCAAAACCGTTCTGGTAAGTGGTAATGTCATGTTAAAATTCTATCCGCTTGAATCAGATGGGGTAATTACCGGTCAGTATAGTGGAGAGGCTTCTTACTTAAAAGCCAATCTGAAGCAGAAAGAGTTAGAGAAAGTTGTACTTTGGCCATCACCCAAAGGGCAGTTAGTACCTTTACATATGTTGAAAAAGAATCAGTTTTTCTTGAATGACTTCCGCTGGTATGATTATCTTCGTCCGGTCGATCGATACGATATTTTCCGCGATATAACCAGGAAGCAGGAAGATGCACCGGTGAAACACATTCGCCGTTCACAAACGAAATAATTAAAACAGAATAATTATGGGACTTTTTTTCTTTTACAATCAAAAGAAACCAAGAGGTTTCAATCACAAACCGATCTATTTCGATCCGAAAAAGGAGGAGTTGGATAAACGAATTCAGAAAGTAAAGAAAGAGATGGGTATGGAAATTGAAGAGTCTGAATATAAGACAGACTTGAAAGGAGCCTTCCGTAACGATCTGCATCACATGCAAAGAAAAGAGGAAAACCCTCACAAGTATAGCTCGTCTACGAATATTCGTTTAGCAGTTATCCTTGCCGGATTACTCTTGCTGATGTATGTTCTTTATTTCAATAATTAGTTATAGGAAAAGACAATATTCGAAAGCACAAAGTTGTAAAGTCAAATAATTCTTTGCAACTTTGTGCTTTCTTGTAGATATAAAAGATATAGTTAAATCTAAAAACCGAACGCTTAAAAGAGGTTGAATATGAGTGATATTATACATCTTCTTTCCGATGCCGTTGCCAATCAGATTGCTGCGGGTGAAGTAATTCAGAGACCGGCTTCCGTCATTAAAGAGCTGGTTGAAAACGCAGTTGATGCCAAAGCAACCAAAATTCAGGTTCAGGTAAAAGATGCCGGAAGAACCCTGATTCAGGTTATTGACAACGGATGTGGTATGAGTGCTACTGATGCACGTATGGCATTCGAAAGACATGCAACTTCAAAAATCACCAAATCAACTGACTTATTCGCTTTACAGACAATGGGCTTTCGTGGAGAAGCTCTCGCTTCTATTGCAGCCATTGCTCAGGTAGAGCTTCGTACACGCAGAGCTGAAGATGAGCTCGGCACCGAAGTTCAGATTTCCGGCTCTGCAGTTGAGCAGACCGAACCTGTATCTTGCCCTGTCGGTAGCAATTTTCAAATAAAAAATATCTTTTACAATGTCCCGGCTCGTCGTAAATTTCTCAAATCGAATCAGACTGAGTTAAGCAATATCATACAGGAATTTGAACGTATCGCATTAGTTAATACTGAAGTTTCATTTGTGTTGAAACAAAACGATACAGAAGTTTTCAATCTTCCTGCTTCCGGACTTCGCCAAAGAATTGTCAATACATTTGGTAAATCACTGAATCAGCAACTCTTACCCGTTGATGTTGAAACTTCGGTTGTCAAAATTACCGGATTCATAGGTAAACCGGAATCTGCACGTAAAAAGAACCCATTGCAATACTTTTTTGTTAATGGAAGATATATGCGTCATCCATATTTTCACAAGGCAGTAACTCAATGTTACGAACCGCTTTTAGGAAATGGAGAGATGCCTAATTATTTTTTATACCTCACAGTTGACCCATCTGCTATTGACGTAAATATTCATCCGACAAAAACGGA
Source organism: Bacteroidales bacterium (assembly GCA_051657185.1). Lineage (GTDB taxonomy): Bacteria > Bacteroidota > Bacteroidia > Bacteroidales > UBA7332 > UBA7332. The sequence goes on from JBOFKE010000275.1 coordinate 20,357, forward strand.
AATAAAATTTGAAGATGAAGTAGTTATTTATCAGATATTGTTAGCTGCCGTAAAAGAAGCATTCGGTAAATTTAGTGCTGTTCCATCTATTGATTTCGATATGGAAGGAGCTGTTGATATACCTGTATTTAATCAGGATGTATCTATTGAACCGCCAAAAGTAACGTTTAATGCTGACTACAATCCTTTTACTTCTTCAGGAGGAGTGATTGCACCAAATACCAATTTCGGAAATAGTTATCCATCGTCTCCTTCGCCCAAAAACTGGCAGTCTGTTTATCCCGAAAAGGAGTTAACCGGACAGGAGTCTCAAGTGTTTAAATCGGCAATTGAAGATGAGGATGACGAGGAGTATAATGACTCATTCTTCGTTCCGGCGACTATAGAAGAGCAAGCACAAAACAGTATTGAATTCGAAGAAGAAACTGCTCCGAATTATGTTGGCGGACTGATGCAGTTAAACGGAAGATACATTGCTACCAGCGTAGCTTCGGGTCTGATGCTTATTGATCAGCATAGAGCCCATACACTTGTTTCTTTTATCGAAAATCTGGAGAAGATCACTTCTCAACAAACCAGTTCTCAGCGAGTACTTTTTCCGGAGGTCATTGAGTTTACACCTGCAGAAGCTGCATTTATTCCCGAAATTATTGAGGAGTTATATCACCTTGGATTTGACCTGTCTGATTTAGGTGGAAATAGTTTCTCAATAAATGGTATACCGGGCGATATGAAGCGTAGTAAAGTGAAAGACACACTAATCAATCTGGTGCATACGGCACAGGAGAAGATAGGCGAGCCACAGGATGAAATTCAAAAACAGCTAGCCTTGTCTTATGCTGAATCAACAGCAATACCTTATGGTAAAATACTTACTCAAGAGGAAATGCAGTCATTGGTTGATCGCTTATTTGCTTGTGCAACGCCTAACTATGCGCCGGATGGAAAAAAGATTATTGTAGTTATTGAGAACAACGAAATAGACAAAAAATTTAATTAAAGAATATATGTTTGCTATTAATCTTAATCCTCTCATACCACTTCGGGCTGCTGCAGACGAAGGAGCAGAGCAATTAACACAAATTCTTTTCGGTGAGTTATTTTATATTATCGAAAAGATGGATAGATGGGTGTGTATACGTAATGTTGCTGATAATTACGAAGGGTGGGTCGACAAAAAAATGATTACACCGATTGATCAGTTAGAGTTTACACGTCTCTTGCAAGCACCGCTCAGCTTCATTACCGAACCTTTAGCCAAAGCTCAATCAGCAGGTGAAAATATGTATTTGCCAATGGGGGCATTTATACGTGATTACGATCGCACATCTGAAACATTCAAAGTAGCTGATAGTGTTTACTCAGTGCCCCGTGCAGTAGTTGAACAGACACCTACCGAGAAGAGCGTAACTGGATTAATGCATATTGCCAAGCGTTTACTCAATGCGCCTTATCAGTGGGGCGGAAAAACGATTCTGGGAATTGATTGTTCAGGGTTAACTCAGATTGCTTACCGGATGGAGGGCATAAATATTCCACGCGATGCACGTCAGCAGATACAACACGGTTTGGCCATTCATTCTTTGGGTGATGCAAAGACCGGAGATTTAATCTTTTTTGCGACAGCAGATGATAAAGTCAAACATGTCGGAATCTATGTGGAGCCATTCAAAATTCTTCATGCTTCCGGTTTTGTCCATTTTGATGATTTAGATGAAGAGGGTAATATTCTTTCGAAAATAACCTCGTATAGTCATTATCATTTAGCCGGAATCAGACGCTATATTTCGAAAATATAACTATATTTAGATTCAAATTCTATACAGTGCACAAGCAACATACTATCGATTCATCGAACTCTATAGTTATGTTGCTTGTGTTGTAATAAAACCAAACGAACGAATGCTTTTTGCAACAGAAAAAAAACGATTTGTTGATGTAATACTTCCTTTGCCGATGGCTAAGTATTACACATACTCTTTTCCCGAATCAATAACTCCTTATCCGCAGACAGGGAGCCGGGTCGTCGTACCTTTTGGCAGGAATAAGACTTATACGGGAATAGTGGTAGAGGTACACGATCGTAGACCTGAAGAGTATGAAGCAAAAGATATTTTAAGCGTATGTGATGATTTTCCAATCATATTTCCGTTGCAAATCAAGTTTTGGGAATGGATTTCAGATTACTATTTGTGTCCGATCGGAGACGTTTACAAAGCTGCAATGCCAGCTGCACTTAAAAATGAAGAGGACGAAAAAGGTGGATATACACCTAAGCAGGAGGATTATGTGAGACTTACTTTTTCAAGAAAAGAAGAAGAGAGACTCAAAGAAATTTACACGGATTTAGGCAGATCTCCCAAACAGCTGCATGTTGTTATGAGTTACATTGCCTTGTCGCAATTTATGATACAGGACACTCCGGTTGAAGTTTCCAAAAAACAGCTTTACGAAAAGGCTGAAATAACGTCGTCACATTTAAAAACACTGGTTGACAAAGGT
>JBOFKE010000276.1:0-4280 GCA_051657185.1 Bacteroidales bacterium
TACCGGAAAAGGAGTATGGTTTTGACAAATCGTTTTTTGGGGATTGGTTAGTTACTCCTTCGAAATCATACGCAATCTGATCCGGATTGATTGCATCTAAAGGAAGAATTAAATTCTTCTCCTGATCGTAACTGATAATAAACAGAAAAGGAGTTTTTTCTTTAGACCACTGATTCATAAGCTTCAACGCTTCAGCTCTGGTTTGGAAATTCGGATGCGTCATAAATGAGTAACATAAAATAGTAAGGTACAAAAATAGAAAAAACCGAAGACATTCACATGCATTCGGTTTTTTCAGAAATCAAAAATATCAAAATCTCTTGATTCCGAATTTGTTCTTTGTTCTTTAACGTTCTAACACAAAGAAACTATACAGAATTGATATAAACAAATCAATTTACATTTATTATATCAATACACCCGCATAATTTTGTTTTATTAAATGTTTATCCTGTCTAATTTTACACTAATGCATTGGCACAGGCATACCCATCGGCATAGACCGACCTTCTCTTGGTGTGAAACCGTCGGATGGTCTCTTACGGTTACTCCCTGAATTTCCTTTAAACATCCGTAAATCATACACTAATGTAGCCATAAAATAAGGAGAAAGCACATTTGCTCTTACATCTTCATAATAAGTATTCGTTATATTACGGCTCAAAGCACTATTTTGTCTCAACAAATCATAGGCTGTAATTTTAGCTTCAAGCCGTTTACTTTTAAGAAACTTCTTACCTAACGAAGCATTCAACAGGTAATAGTTTTGATTGAATCCATCGGTCATTCCTGTATAATTTTGGTAAGTGAAGTTGGTCTCCATTGTAAACCCTCTCCAGAATTCCCAGTTTAATTTCGCATTAGCTGTTTGATTAATATAACGATTCTCTTTATTAGCATCCAGGTTATTCTCCGTAAAATTCAATCTGGCATGATAGCTGACAGTAAAGTCCAGACGATCACTAATATTACTACTTAGCACCATACCGGGAGTGACACCAAATGTATTAGTCACTTGCTCCATTAAATTATATTTTCCGGGCAATCGATTGTAATTAAGGGCGGCCGTCACGTTTAAATTACTTTTAATCCAGTCTATTGGCATTCCATAAGTAAACAATGCATTCCCTCCCCATGATCCGTTAAGATTAACCGGTCTGGTAAATTGGGCACCTTCCTGTAGAATAATTCCATTTCCCAAATCCAACGGTTTATCTGCTATGATTGTTTCAGTACCTATATAATTATTTGTCCATGTTCCGCCAAGCATAGCAAAAAATGTCTTTCCGCTCGTCGTTGTCAATGTATAATTCAACGAACTATAGAATCCTGTTTCCTGTCCTAAGTCAGGATTACCACCTGAAACCATTAACGGGTTATTATTATTAATCACATTTTGTAATTGATTGATCGAAGGTTCTTTCGATGACCCACGCAACATAAAGCGTAATGAATTTGTCGGATTCACTTTATAATCCAGTCTTACAAACGGTAAAAGTGACCAGAAATTCTTATCAGTATTCAAAATCACAGGAAACTCCTGATTGCTATATAAACTGGCTAACTCAAGATTTAATGTCGCATAAAAAGACAAACCATTATCTTTATTCGTATAACGTACTCCTGTACCTACCTGCTGTGTCAGATAATCACTCTTAAAAACATTTGTCAGAGCCGTATCAAGCAATTGTCTCAAATCGTAGTCTTGCTTTGCATATTTATATGTCCGCTGATCTGAATTGTTATTTCGGTAATTAATTTGATAATTGAAATTCAGAATCGCATATTTACTCAGCATCTCTGAATAATTAGCTGATCCGCTCAAGCTGTAATTATGCCGTTGGTTATCTTTAAATCTTTTGACTGTATCCTGGACAATTCCATCTTCACGAAACTGCTTATTGAATGATGTATAATAATTTGTCCCATCATTTTTACTTGTATTACCTGAAAAAGAAAGAGACATCGTACGCCCTTGTTTCAAAAAACGGTGACGGTATACCAGTTCTCCACCTACATTATATGCATTTGTCTTACTATCATTAAAGATAGTTGATTGATTTTGCTCTTCTCCATCACGATAAGTCAGACCAACTGTTTTATTTTGGCTATTATTATCCTGAAAGCTCATTGATGGGCGAAACTGCAATGTATTCCGATCGTTAATCTCATAATCTAACTTCAGATTAAAGCGATGGTTTAGATTCGTATTCTCACCTGCATATTCTTCTTCGTATATACGTGTATAAGGATTAGTATCAAAATAGTTACGTACCAGTGTACTGTTTTCTTCATTTTTAGTGCGATTGAAAAAATAACTGGCAGTTACTTTCACCTTCTCACCCCATTTATCACTATAATTAAAGCCTAATGCTGTCGTATTCGTAATGCCGGGCAATTGACCAATCATAGTTTGGGCTCTGCTACCTGAACGCATCCCACGTCTTCCACCACCACTCATTGAACCGGACAAATCCTCCTGCGAAAAATTCTGCTGATTTACATTATTACTCATTGCCAATACGGACAATCGTCTTTCACCTTTGAAATAATTATAACTTCCATTCAACTGGTAACGATCGTCTGTTCCATACCCTACAGAAGCACGACCAAACTGTTTTGCTTTATCAGGCATACGTGTGCGCACATTTATCGTTCGCTGCGAATTCCCATCATCAAATCCTGCAAATTCAGCCTGCTCACTCATTTTATCAAAAACCTCAATGCTCTCCACCATATCAGCAGGCAAATTACGTAAAGCAAGAGTCGGATCACCTTCAAAAAAAGGTTTTCCATCCACTAAAATACGCTTAACCTGCTCCCCCTGAGCTTTCACGGAACCTCCTTCCACAATTATTCCCGGCATTTTAGCCAATAATTGCTCTGTAGAACTACCTGCCATCGTTTTAAAAGCCGAAGCGTTATAAGTGGTTGTATCTCCTTTCTGCGTTGCGCGAGTTGCTCGTCCCTGAGCAACCACCTCATTCAACTCAATCGACTCTTCTTTCAAAAAAACACTTCCCAACTTACCATTTACAGGTAAGCTTTTGTAGTTTTTTTTGTACGGTTTGAATCCGATAAAAGAAATCTGCAATTCATAAGTTCCTTGCTTTATCGATGGAAAATTAAAATTCCCTTCCTGATCAGTTGTTGTTAAATGGGGTTTTTCGCCATTGATACCCAAGCTAATTGTGGCACCCATTAAAGGCATTCTGCTCCGTTCTTCAAAAAGTGTTCCTGTTACTTTTATTTGTGAAAATACACTGATTGAAAGCACAAATAAAAAGGCTAAAAGAGTAGTGGTTCTCATTTCTATGTTTTATAAAGGTAAAACTTACATACTGAATTTTAATGATTGTTGAAGATTAGAAATTATATCATAATGTCTAATATCTTAATTATTCACAATACCTTCGACTATTATTCCTTGCAAAAGTTTAAAAGTTTACTGGAAAAAAGTACATAATTATTAGCTTTTGTATATTTTTGTCACCTATGAAAAAAATAATCTTATTACTGACAATGGCATTAACATTGGGTTTCATCATTCAAGTTAATGCCCAAAATACCGGCGAAAAATATCGTGTTACAGGAACAGTTTTTGAAAATAATACTCAAAAAGGACTTGAAGGAGCAGCAGTTCGCATATTATTGGCAAAGGATTCATCCTTTATTGCAGGAAGCGCTTCGGATAAGGATGGAAAATTCAATCTGACAATTCAGAAAATAGGAAAATATATTTTACAGACTAGTTTTCTGGGTTATGAAACACAAACCCGAAACTTCGATATAAGTAAAACGGCACCTCATGCACAACTAAATATACATCTTAAAGAGCAGACTGTCGATCTCGATGAAGCTGTAATTCAAGGTAAAGTACCTGACATTGTATTGAAACAAGACACAATGGAATTTAACGCAGACTCTTATAAAGTAAAGGAAGGATCACCAATTGAAGATTTAATCCGTAAACTTCCGGGGGTACAAATTTCCAGTGACGGAAAAATTACAGTCGAAGGAAAAGAGATTAATGAAATACTTGTTGACGGACGAAAATTCTTTGGTAATGATCAAAGCATTACTCTAAAGAATCTACCCGCAGATATGGTCAATAAAGTACAGATCATTGACAAAAAGAGTAAAGAGGAAGAAGTTACCGGATTTTCTACAGAAGAAAAAGAGAAAGTTTTAAATCTTACAATTAAACCTGATAAGAAGAAGGGGCTATTTGGTTTCGGAACTGCTGGTTACGGGACTAAGAATCGCTATATGCTACGTGC
>JBOFKE010000277.1:0-2860 GCA_051657185.1 Bacteroidales bacterium
CGTTTGCCCTGGTGGGCTGTCGGTCTGAGTATTTTCGGTACGACACTCAGTGCGATTACTTTTATGGCTATTCCGGCAAAATCATTTAGCTCGGACTGGAGTTACATGCTTATGAATGCAGGGATTCTTCTCGTTGTACCAATTATCCTTTACTTATTTATTCCTTTCTACAGAACGTTAGATGTAACGACTGCTTATGAATATCTGGAGAAACGATTCAATAGTGCGATCCGGGTGATCAGCAGTGTGGCGTTTATCTTATTTCAGGTAGGCCGAATGGGAATCGTAATGTTTTTGCCTGCTATTGCATTAAATGTAGTTACGGGTATTGATATACGTATGTGTATTATGGTAATGGGTGTGTTGAGTCTGATTTATACAATGATCGGTGGTATCGAAGCTGTTGTCTGGACAGATGCGCTGCAGGTGGTTGTGCTTTTAGGTGGTGCCATTCTGGTTGTAATTCTTATTGCGACATCAACACCTGATGGTCTGTCCGGTATTCTTAGAGAAGCCTCGGAACATAATAAATTTGATCTTGGATCCATGAACTGGGATTTGCGGCAATCGACAATCTGGACCGTGCTGATAGCTTCATTCTTCACAAACCTGACAACTTACGGAACAGACCAGACACTGGTACAACGATATATGACGACAGCTACGGAAGAAGAAGCCAGAAAGAGTGTGCTTACGAATGCCGTGATGACTATTCCGGCAACGATTCTTTTCTTTTTTGTCGGTACAGCTTTATACGTTTATTATCGCCATTTGCCTCAGGATTTAAGTCTGACGATTACGGACGGGGATGCTATTCTACCCTGGTATATATTTACAGAACTGCCGCAAGGTTTAGCCGGACTGCTTGTTTCGGGTATTTTCGCTGCTGCGATGTCAACTTTGAGCAGTAGTATGAATTCGGCTGCAACTGCTTATGTAACGGATATTCATGATAAATTCTTCAACCAATCACAAAAACAGGCATTAAGAACGGCAAAATTGGCGACCTGCGTTTTGGGTCTTCTGGGAATCGTGTTTGGTTTGATGATGGCTACATGGGAAGTGAAGTCCATGTGGGATGAATTCAATAAGATTCTGGGGGTCATATTAGGAAGCTTAGGCGGACTGTTTATGCTGGGTATGATTACGACACGGGCGAATGCCAAAGGAGCTTTACTGGGATTGGCAGGAAGTGTAGTCATACAGTTATTTATCGTGCAATATGCTTTTGTGCATTTGCTGTTGTTTGCAGCAACAGGCTTTATTTCCTGTTTTGTGCTGGGCTATCTGTTCAGTCTGTTTTTTCCGGATGAGAAAAAATCAATAATACAATACACAATTTTTAAACAGAAATAATTTTCAAATGAAAAATTATCAAAGAATGGAGGGAATGGTAGCTGCTACCTTTACTCCGATGGATGAGAACGGAGAAATTAATTATGCAGTTATTGAGAACTATGCCGAATGGGCTGCCAAATCTAAGTTTGCAGGTGTATTCGTTTGCGGTACGACTGGCGAATCGCAGTCACTGACTTTAGAGGAGAGAATGCTGATTCTGGAAAAATGGATCGCATGTGCGGCAGGAAGATTCAAGGTAATCGCACACGTGGGAAGCAATTGTCAGAAGGATGCGATAGCATTGGCTGCACATGCGGCAAAGAAAGGGGCAGATGCGATATCGTCTATTGCTCCAAACTTTTTCAGACCGGGAACGGTAAAAGATTTGGTTGATTTCTTTAAACCAATAGCAGCTGCTGCATCGGAACTGCCATTCTACTACTACAATATGCCGTCAATGTCAGGGGTATGTTTGTCTGTAGTTGACTTTCTGAAAGAAGGTTCAAAGGTAATCCCTAATCTGGTCGGAGTTAAATTCACCCATAACAACCTGATGGAAATGGGAGAGTGTATTGTTTTTGAAAACAACCGATTCGAAGTGCTGCATGGATATGACGAAATTCTGATTGCAGGTCTGGCTTTCGGTGCAAAAGCCGGAGTTGGAAGTACATACAATTATATTCCGAATGTTTACAGAGGTATTTTTGAAGCAATGAAGGAAAATAATGTTGAAAAGGCACGCCAGTTACAGGAAATCTCAATAAAAGTGGTAGAGGTTATTATCAAATATGGCGGAGGTGTTCGCGGAGGAAAAGCGATAATGAATCAGATCGGAATCGATTGTGGTTCATGCAGATCTCCTTTTGCAGCATTTACAGAAACAGAATATAAAGCATTAAAAGAAGATCTGGAAAGAATCAATTTCTTCTCACTATAAAAAAAAAGAAGGGAGAGTTAAACTTTGGCCGGCTTATGCTCTCCTCTTCTTTCGAGTATTAATCATTAAAATCAATACAAAGATGCGAAAAATTAATCGTTTTCTATTTCTATTTGTCGCATTCTTGCTGTTTTTCGTGAATTCAGTTACGATTTTGGCACAGCAAGTAAACAAAACAGCAGACTTCGAGATTTCAGGGATTGTGAAAGATAACTTGGGTGAACCTGCACTCGGAGCAACGATTATGGTCGAAAATACCACAATCGGGACAACAACGGACCTTGATGGGAAGTTTAATCTGAAAGTTCCGGCAAAGTCAACCATAAAGGTTTCTTACATCGGATATAATCCTCAGGTGGTAAAAATCACAGATAAGAAGTTTTATGAAATCATCCTTCAGGCTTCTTCTATCGCTTTAGATGAAGTTGTAGCCGTAGGGTATGGTACGCAATCGAAAGCAACCATTACAACAGGGATTGCCTCTGTGAAGAAGGATGAATTAAAATCAGGCGTATCAGTTTCTCCTTTAAATAATTTACAGGGGAAAGTGGCGGGATTGGATATTCGCCAGACAACCGGACAACC
>JBOFKE010000278.1:0-6763 GCA_051657185.1 Bacteroidales bacterium
TCCCACCTTGACGAATTGACTTGAATTGATCAAGTGTAAGTTGGTAGCGTTCTACTGCTTTCATAAGTCTTTAGTTTTATTGCCGCAAAGGTAGATTGAAGCTTGATTTCTTGAAAGAGACTATTCCGGAGACGCTTACGATGCTTGAATATCTGCAACACTTTGCTCATATTCCTGTTTGGATATAGCATTTTGAGCATAAAGAAGTTTATATCGATGGGCTTTATCATCTAAACTTTTGCACCAAGCTTCATTTTCCATAATATTCGCCTGAGCGACAGCTATATTACTTTCTGCAGACATTAATGAAGCCTGAATACCATCTAACTTTGCAATAGCTTGGGCCAAAAGAGCTTTCGCTTCTAAGACTTTGATTTTATACTCTGATGAATCTATAGTTAGTAATGTATCACCTTTACGGACATAACTATGTTCAACAAAACTAATGTCATTTATATATCCGCTTACCCGAGCATTAATAGGTGACATATATTGATCGATATATGCATCATTTGTAATCTCATAATTCATATATCGCCACAAGGCATTTATACCCCATATGATACCACACATCGTTAATACTAAACCAATAATATTAAGAAGAATATTACGAAGTTTTTGCTTCTTGAGAAGTGTTTTCTTGTGCAGATGATCAGATTGCATAGAGTTATTATTTGAGGTTATTTATTATGTCATCAATTTTCTCAAGTTCAGTATACATATAATCTACATCTGATTCATTTAATTCTAATGATAAATCTTTATAGATATTGTTCATAGCTGGATCAAAAATATCTTTTAAATCCAATCCTTTATCAGTTAGAATCAGAAGCTTATTCCGTTTATCTGAAGAGTCCTCTTTACGAATAATAAGTTTTCGCTTCTCTAAATTATTCAGGACGTAACTCAGACTAGATTTATCTTTCAATAAACGACGGGATAGCTCTTGCTGATTAATTCCATCTTCTTTCCAAAGTTTTACAAGGACTTGGAGCATCTCAAACGTTATATCCAGATTCATTGTGTTTAACTGGGCTTGAACCTTGGATTTAAATGAATTCTGGGTCTTTATTATTTGCATTAACAGCAATCTTACTTTCTCTATTTCCATAGTTGTTGATGTTTAGAAAAGCAAAATTAGGAACAATAGTTGAGTATTCAACTATTGTTCCTAATTTTTAAATCTATCACCAATAAAAAAGAGGTCAGAGTATGTAAAAAGGGAATATACCTATAAAATTCACTTCATAAGTATTCCCTTTTAACAGTAAGAGTTATGATTTCCCGAAAGTAATATCTACTTGCTTTGCAATATGCTCACGAGTACGTTCATTCTTCATATAATGGATATTATCCTGAATAATTTTATAAGCACGGTCTTTTTGTTCAGGACTTCCCTTCATCGCTATATGCTTGAAACTTTGCAAAAGACTAATCAAAGTCTGATCATTACATTGAGGCAGACATTCGCTAATTATATCCATATATTGATCCATATCGTTATTTATACGCGCCTGAGATAAATCTACAATCAACTTGTTGGCATATACATCAGCGATTTTAGCTCGCTTAAATATCTCGATAGCTGGCGCATAACTAGCAGTAGTAAATCCTCCTACATATTCATGAGCACCCATTATAAAAGGGAAAATAGAAGGGTAGGCAGCACGAAGGACCAAATTATCGAAGTTAGCTTCTCCCATCATTTTTTTATAATGATCCAGATGAGTTACCATATAATCAATACGAGGGTCATCGAGGTTCCCGATATTTACAGATAATGCATTCCAATATTCTTTTGACTTCTTCTGATTATCATCTAAAGAGTTCCAAACTTCAATAGCAACGTTATATGCTTTCTCATATTTACCGTTATTGGAGAGATACTGCAGATACTTTGAGATAAATTCAAGAGAATAATTTCCTTGTTTGTATTCTTCATCTAATTTAGAGCTCCAATTTTCCGATTGCATACCAGTCATCACTTTCTGCACAAAATCATCTGGATTACCACCACCAACAATTCTATAAACCTCATTGCCATTTCCATCTAGCAACAAAAAAGTAGGGTAGGCTTTGACATCGAATTTTTTAGCTAATTCAGGACCTTCACCCTTTTCCATATCAATCTTAATATTGACAAACTTAGAATTAAAGAAATCAGCAACCCGATCAAGGGTAAAAACGTCACTTGCCATTCGTTTGCAAGGGCCACACCATGAAGTGTAACAATCAAGAAAGACTAGTTTTCCTTGATTATTAGCTATCTCTATAACTTCAGATAATGGCTTTTCTTCAAATTTCACTGATCGGTTTTGTGCATTGGCTGATAAAAGGCACAGTGATAAACTAGCAATAAGAATCTGTTTTTTCATTGAGTTTGTTATATGGTTAAATATCGATCTAAATGATCATTTAATATCTACGAATACCTGCTTTTCTGCAAATAAAACATAATTTTATTAATAGTAAACATGAATAATGTATTTTTTATCCGAAAAGAACGATTCAGCGGATAAATACAGTTGTTTGCAATCATCTCCACGATCGTCTCTAGGATAATTAATTCATTAAGATGTCCACCTACTTCAGGAAACGACACTGTAAACTCAATCCGTAATTAATTTCTAAACCTGTCAACTTTTTTCAGTAAAAGTAACCAACTAATAGCAGAATAAACAATTGAAAATAAGCATCCTTATTACAGCAAATTTTGATACGTATCAAAATATTTTTTCATACGTATCTAACCAAATTTTCATACCTATGAAAAATTTGTTTAATACGTATCTAAATTCTAAGTGTTACGGTGTATCTCTGAAAAGATACGGCATATCTTTTCAGAGATACACCGTATCTTTTTAGAGATATACTGTATCTTTTTGAAGATACACCGTATCTCTTCGATAAATAAGTCAATCTTTTCACCGATTAAGTCAAACCAAGCACACCATCGACACCAAAGCAATTGCTTTGTATAGTTAGCTATCATTTACTTACAAACAAAAGTGTCGATGGTGCTGATTGAAAATCAAACTCCGGCAGGAGATAAACTCTCCAAAAGTCTCTATTTTCAATTGCCATATTGCAATACATCTCAAAAGCACCCTTAAAAACCAGTACATCAACTGTTTGAGTCATGGCGGTTCACATGGCAATTGCATTGCAATTGAGTGTAAATTGCAATGGGAAATCATTTCCCGAAGCACCTCCTCTGTACCACTGGAGATTAAATAGATCGTATTAATATTCGTTTTCCCATAGCTGCCAATTATATTGATCAGTTGATCCAAAAGAACCTTTTTGAGCTATAAACAGAAAAAAGGCTGTATTATATATCTTACAAAATATATAATACAGCCTTACTATAATTATAAAAATAAATATTAGAAGTAATATCCCAGATTTACATAGAAGTCTACACGCTTTACATGATTCGAATAACTCAATTGAGCACTAAGAGGACCGACAGGCGAATCATAGCTATATTTGAAGCCTAAAGACCATGTATTGCGGCCACTGTCAAAAGATCCCAAATCTTTTGCATCATGCCCATAATATCCGTATGCAAAAACATATTGATTTTTCATAAACTCATAACGAAGATCTAATTTCGCCATCAGCAATGTATTGTTGAAAACCTGTACACCTCTGACACCCGGAAAAGCAATTTGCTGTGGAAGATAACGGCCGTTCATCTCTCCTCCAACATAGTTTTGATAAATTGCCGGAACATCATCGCCGAGAAGCATACGTCCCATTACACCAGGAATTGCATAAAATCTTTTAGAGAGTTCGATAGGTAACTCATAATTCAAGCTCAATGCAATTTGTGGTCCATTATCCTGATACTGGTAGAAATTGTCAGTATATATCTCTGCTTTAGCTATACCTTTAGTTCCTTTTTTAGGAAAATACTCATTATCATAAGAATTTATTCCTATCTCGGCAAAGTAGTTAAAGAATGACTCATTATTAATAGGAACCGGATTATTATCTGTATTATATAAATTGCTTGACTTATTATAATGCTCCCATCTGATACCAAAATTAAATAAAAAAGCTTCTAGCCACATTCCATATCTGATATCAGCACTTTGCCATAAAAATGAGATATCATCACGCTTATGTCTGCCTGAATAAAGTAAAAAATCATGATAACCTATATTGTAGGAGATTCCTAAAGAACTTTTATAGTTAGGTCTCCATTCTCCTTTTAAATTTAAATAAGGGTTTGTGCTTAATTTCCCGGTACCTGAGAGACGCCATCCCGAAAGAAAGTTTTGATATAGAGTTGTGTTTAATAATAACGAAGCCATCTCTTCGGTATCGAAACGCAGTCCTAGATTTAAATGATTCAAAGGTTGCTCTTTCAAGTTAAAAACTAAATCGTAAGGTTCATTTAGCTTACCATCTAAGGTATAAGTACAAGTCGAAAAAATAGCCATACCATCAAACATAGCTATTGCTTCATCGATTTGATCTATCGTAATATAAGAGTTCTCTTTGAGATTGATTTTACGACGAAGGAAGTCTTCAGTGTTATGAGAAACACCCGAAATGCTTATATCTTTAACAAATAGTTTTTCATTTTTATGAATATGTGCTGATTCAGGAACGGTTTCATATTCAATATGAGTAGTATCACCATATATTTCTTTTTTCAGCTTTAATATATCATCCCAATGTGAACGGGCTATAGCCAGACCCCTGTTATACATTGTATCCATAGATGCTGCATTAAAGTCCATTGCTGTATAACCTTTAAGGTCGGGATTTAAATATAGGTCCAGGCCTTTAAGATTTTCATCATACATAGCTTTACCGGTCATGTCAGTTAATGTGTTAATCAATCCTCCTATGGACATTAAATCTTTATAAGGTGTTTTTCCTGTTGATAAATCAATCCCGATTAAGATATCTGGTTTGAACGTTTTAACTACATCTGTTGGGAAATTATTTAATACGCCACCATCAACTAAGACCATACTGTCTTGCTGCACGGGTATAAATACACCCGGAATAGACATGCTGGAACGCATATTAAGAGGAAGCGATCCCTGATCTAAAACAACAGAATTTTCTGCTGCAAGATTAGTCGCCACACATTTGAAGGGGAGAGGAAGACTATCGAAAGTGCTCATATTATGATAACCGACTGTCAGTCCGGAAAATAAATTCAATATATTCTGCCCATTAATAATCCCTGCGGGAATATCTAATTTTTTACTGCTTTTAAATGGAATACTAATTACATATCTGCCATCTATATCCCTAGCTCGCAATGATTTTCGCGCTTCAGGTGTAGTATTGCTTAAAAGTACTTTCCAGTCAAGAACTTGCACTAAACTATCGAGATCATGAGCATTATATCCAATTGAATAAAGACCTCCTATGATTGCACCAATACTTGTACCGGCAATATAATCAACTGGGATTTCAGCCTCTTCTAAAACCTTCAGAACACCTATATGTGCAGCGCCTTTAGCTCCGCCACCTCCTAAAATTAATCCGACGGTTTTTCTTTCTTTCGCTGAAGCAAAAAGAGTTGAGAGTATAAAAAAGATTGATATTAATTTTCGCATGTCTATTGTGTCTTAATAAATATAGTATGATATTTTTTCTTTAAAAAACAAGAATATAAAGCTTAGGTTCAACTATTATGAGTGTTTCTTTTGATTGATTTTGTTATCATAAAAAGAAAGAAATTCATTCTTGATGTTATATTTTTACTAATACAAAGATATTAAAACTTTGAATTGAGCATATTCGATATTTTGAGAAATTTCAAATATGAAAACATCAGATAATATTTATGATGTTGGATGTTATCATAATATTCAGATACCTTAGCTTCTTTAGATTGAGAAAAAAATAAAAAAAATGACCAAAAGCAATGTTTTCATAGAATTGATGTTTTCTTAATATGAAATAATTTACTTTGAATACGATATTAAAACCCTTAATATTCCTGTTTTGTTTAATCGAAGTAGGAATTTCTTAAATTAAATATCGTTTTATTAGAAATGAAACACGTATCTTGCATCATCAAAATACGTATATTACTTTAGAAATAGACGACTAACTTGATTGAGTAACGATGTTTTTTCTGATTTTTGTTGCTTTTATAACCAAAGTAAGTTGATTTGTCAAGCTTTAATTTGATGACTGGTATGTGAAATTTCAAAGAAGGGCAGGAAAGTGTTTTAGCGTAAATCGCATTGTTAGTTTTTGAATATGATTTAAATAAATATGATATTAAAAAGAATATATAATAGCAATCTGAAACTAAAGTATTAATATTTATAACTATTTATTATGGTATATATTGTCGTGAATTTAATTGTGTTTGTAGTGTTTATAGGCATTCTGATTGTAATGCAAAAGCGCTATATTAAATTTTCTAAGCGAGTATTTCTTGCATTAGGCTTAGGTATAGCAGGGGGAGCAATTCTCCAATTAGTTTATAAATCAAATCCGGAAATATTAAAAGGTACTTTAGAGTGGGTTGATATAGCAGGACAAGGTTATGTCAGGCTTTTGCAAATGATTGTTATGCCTTTGGTTATGATATCAATTATGTCTGCCATAATTAATCTAAAAGAAGGAGGTAAGGATCTGGGAAAAATGACAACTCTTGTCATCGGGGTTTTGGTTTCAACAGCGATGATTGCAGCAATCGTAGGTGTATTTACCGCAAATATATTTCATTTGAATGCTGAAGGGTTAGTGATGGGTACAAGCGAAACTGCAAGAGCTGGTT
>JBOFKE010000279.1:0-11096 GCA_051657185.1 Bacteroidales bacterium
GTTACTTTCTTGGCATGGATGCCAGCAGGATAAGTCAGCCAGTCATGTGAGTGAATAATATCAAAAGATTCAGTACGAGCGATTACGCCTGCTACAATGGAATAATTATTTATCTCTTCAAGCAAATTATCCGGGTATCTTCCTGAGAATTCAATACATCCCAAGTCATTTGTATGCATATATGAGAAGTCCGCATAAATGTGATTTCTCATATCGAAATAAGTCTGAGGATCTGTACTGTAACCGATACGTTTTTCGACTTGTTCATAAGTCACATCGCGCCATACAACAGGTGTACAATTAGCTCCGATAATTTTTGCAAAAGATTTATCTTCGTCACCCCATGGTTTAGGAATTACAAAAGTAATATCCATATTGCCACAATCAACCATACCCTTTGTCAAGCCATAACTAGCTGTACCCAAACCACCTAAAATATGCGGAGGAAACTCCCATCCGAACATTAAAGCTTTCATAATATGCCCTCCTCGTACTTATTAATAATCTTCATAATCCTAAGTATTTCAGCCACATTCATTGCAAATGAAATAGCGCCTCGTGCTTTAAACGGAGGATTACCATCAAATAATTCGGCGATCGTCCCTACACAATGTGTACGCATTTCATCTTCGAACCCAATCAGAGCTCTTTCTACAAATGAAATACCACTTTGCTTATATATTTTAAGATATGCCTCTAAGTAGAAACCTGTCAACCATGGCCAGGCTGTACCTTGATGATATGCATAATCGCGCTGAACCTGAGGTCCCTGATAAAAGGGATTGTAACCTGAGCTTTTCGGACTTAACGAACGTATTCCCTTCGGAGTCAACAGCTCTTTTGTAACATAATCCAGACAGTTTTTCTTCTCTTCTTTTGAAAGCGGAGAATAGTCAAATGCTAATGTAAATAACATATTAGGACGCACACTCAGATCTTTGTGATCTCCATCAATGTAATCATATAAGTACCCATGAGGATTCTTAAATTGGTACATAAATGATATTCCTGTCTTCTCTGCAATGCGAATAAACTTATCGTGTCGTTCTTCCTCGCCTAGTGAAGATGCTAATTCAGAGGCAAAGCACAATGCATTATACCATAAAGCATTAAACTCAACTAAATAACCCGTACGCGGTACAATAGGATGCCCTCCTGATGTTGAATTCATCCAGGAAATTGCTTTAGTTGTACCATCAGATGACAGCAAACCATTTGTTTCAAGTTTAAGATTTTCATGATTATTCTTACGAATAAAATCAATAATTTCAAGTACAAATGACGCATATCTCTTAAGAACAACCTCTTTATCTTCTTTATAAAGCTGCTGAATTGCCCAAATTGCCCAAAGCAAAACATCGGGTTGATAAATTTCTTTTATAACAGGATCCTCATTACTACTTTCCATATACTTTTTCAAAGCAGGAATAGCCGTATCCATTACTTCATAAAACTTATCCTTTTGGTCTATTGACAAGGTACAACCTGGTAATGAAACAAACAAGTCACGTGCCCGGACCTTAAACCAAGGATATCCGGCTAAAAGATACAATGAATTATCTTCTTTTCTATTATAAAATTGTTGTGCAGAGTTTTTCAGACAGTTATAAAAGCTATCCCGTGGTGTACGTTTTTTCTCTTCCTCTATAAAAATATTTTTATATGTTTTAGTCGGGACTTCGTTCAGACCTGCAGAGAAATAAACAGACTCTCCCTTCTTGATCGGAAATTCGAAATAACCCGGAACATACAGATCTTCGTTTGAATAATATCCTCTTTCTTGTTCCTTAATATATTCGATTCCTTTATACCAATCAGGGTGATAAACAAATTCATTCTTTTTGCTGAGCTGCATGAACAAAAGCGGATATCCTTTATAGAGAGACGTACAAATCCCATTCTCTACTTTCAGATATTCTTTATTAATTTGATCGTTTTCATGTGTTAACATACGCACACTCCGGAAGGCTAAAAAAGGTTTTAACCGAAGTGTCGTTGGAGAATGAGCTTCAAGTAACGTATATTTAATCAGGATCCGATTTTCATGTGATATAAAAATCTTTTCTTTCGAGAGGATAACACCTCCTACGCGATAGATTGTTTTAGGAATTACATCGCAACTAAACTCTCTGATGTATTTATGTCCATTTGGAGAGTAATGATCGCCATCATATTTATGTAATCCTAAATTAAATTCTGCTCCGTGCTGGATAACTGTCTCATCTAAAGATGAAAGAAGAACATGATTTTCTTCATCAATCGCCGGCACAGGAATTACTAATAGACCATGGTACTTACGCGTGTTACAATCTACAATTGTCGTGCAATGATAAGCGCCTGATTTATTCGTCCGCAAAAGCTCACGATGAAGCGATTGCTCTAGATTAATCAATAAGGTTTTGTCAAATTTCAAATAATTCATGCGTGCTCAAATTATAATAATTCAGGTAGTATTAAAGGATTCTCTATTCTATACTATTAAGTAAATACCAGATATTGGAGACAAATAGTTTTACTGAAATTGCCAACAATACAATTCCAAAGAATTTTCGTAATACATATACGCCCCCTTTTCCTAATATATACTCGATTATATTTACTTTTTTCAAAACAATATAGACTATTATGATATTTAATAATAGCGCTATAATTATATTTATCATGTGATAAGTTGATCGCATTGAAATCAATGCTGTAAAAGTACCGGCTCCGGCAATAAGCGGAAACACCAGTGGTACGATTGTAGACTGACCATCAGGTGAGTCATTCTTAATAATTTCAAAGCCAAAAATCATTTCAACAGCCATTACAAACAAGATCAATGCACCGGCAGCCGCAAATGAACGAATATCTACACCAAAAAGATTCAGCAAAGATTCTCCTACGAATAAAAACAAAAGCAATACTATCAGTGAAATAAATGCTGCTTTCTCAGGATGATAACCTTTACCTTTATTTTTTAATCCAATAATAATTGGAAGACTCCCTGTTATGTCAATCAATGCGAATAAAGCAAGAAAGATCGTAACTATATGTCCAAAATCTATATTTGAAAAGAATTCTAACATTTCACTTATTATTTACATTTCCACAATTTATAAGGCCTTTTGGCCAACATACTATTATAGTAACGAATATCACCCGTTACCTCCTCACCAAACCATGAAGGAATTTCAAACTTATCTTCTGTGCTCTGAAGCTCAACTTCCACCATCACCAGACCTTCATTATCGCCTTTAAATTCATCTACTTCTGCAATATATTCCTTATCGATCGGCACTTCATGCCTTACTTTATCTATTACAGATCCTGGCTCACATAAGGTCAACAGTGCCAACCCTTCGTCTAAAGGTATTTCTTTTTCCCATTCAAAACGGCTCATTCCATTATCCGAACCAATGCCCTTAATTGTTATAAAGCTTTGTTCATCTCTGATTCGGATTCTCACACATCTTTCTGGATCTGAAGAAATATAACCTTGTATGATGTGGGTATGTCGAATACTTATATCCTTATACTCACCTACCACTAAGAATTTTCTTTCGATTTCTTTTTTCATCACACATCTTTTTAATGTTTTACAAATATAAATATTTTATCAGGAATGCCAATAATTTATAGAAATAAATATAATATTTATCAACAAAATAAGACTTTCTGTTGCGCAAATTACGCTTTTATTACAAATCCATTACATAAACATTGGTTTCTCGCTGATTAAATCCTATCTTACGATAGAGATTATTTGCAGCTAAACGACCTGGTCTTGAAGTTAACATTAGCTTTTCAATACCTTTGTTACGAGCAAAAACAATTGCATGCTCCAATAGTTTAACAGAATAACCTTTTCCGCGGTATTCATTATCTATCACGACGTCCTCGATCCATCCTTTAATTCCACTTAAAGCCCTATAGTAAGTAATTGTAGTCATACCGACAAACGAATCTCCGACTTTAATAAACAGTAGAAATGATGAATCTGATGTAATTATTTCTTGAAATTTAGCATATGTAAGATGATTATTTTCGGTCAATTGATTCAACAAATGACAGACAATTGAATAGCTCTCACACGTAGCCTCTTGTACCTCAAACACTTCAATCATAATTCAATTATTTTATTCAGGTAGTTTGATACAAATATAAAAAAAGATCCCGCTCTTTCATCATTTTTCAGAAAGAGCGGGACAACCATTTTATAAACCAGTCAAAATACTAATGAAAACGATATCTGAGAATCAGATTTCTCGCAGCCATTACTTCGTCTGCACGACCGATCGGTGTCGACTTCGGTGCATCATGAAGAGCCTGGGGATCCATTCGCGCCTCTTCAAATATTTCTTTCATTTTGCCAGCAACCTCATTTAAGGTATCAATGCTTTCTGTTTCTGTCGGTTCGAACATCATCGCTTCCTTCACTATCAAAGGAAAATAGATGGTTGGAGGATGAACACCTTTATCCATCATACCTTTAGCTATATCTATTGCTCGTACGCCAACTTCTTTATTCAATTGTTCGGCACTCACAACAAATTCATGCATACATAAATTATCAGCTGTTTCTCCGTATAGAGGTGCTAATTTTTTATACAGATAATTCGCATTCAAGACCGCCATTTCACTTGCATTCTTAAGTCCTTTGCCTCCTAAAGTTACCATATAAACTAATGCACGTAATGACACAAGAAAGTTTCCGTGAAATGAGCGTACTTTGCCTACTGAATAAAACTGATCTTCTGTACCACACCGGTATGACAATTCTGTTTTAGGTAAAAAAGGAACCAGCAAATTCTTACAACCAATCGGACCGCTACCAGGACCTCCGCCACCGTGAGGAGTCGAAAAGGTTTTATGCAAATTCAAATGGACGATATCAAACCCCATATCTCCCGGGCGGACAACTCCCATTACTGCATTCAAATTGGCACCGTCATAATAAACTAATCCGCCATTTTCATGCACAATATCAGTGATATGTTTAATATCTTTCTCAAACTTCCCTAATGTATTTGGGTTTGTCAACATCAGAGCAGCAGTATCTTTTCCTACTACTGCTTTCAAAGCTTCAATATCCACAAAGCCTTCAGGTGTTGAAGGTATAGACACGACATCGAAACCTGCCATTACAGCACTTGCCGGGTTTGTACCGTGCGCTGAGTCAGGAATAATTACTTTTGTACGTGCAAAATCACTATGATGATGATGATAAGCGCGTATTGCCAGTAAAGCCGTGAATTCGCCATGTGCTCCTGCAGCTGGCTGAAAAGACATTGCATCCATTCCTGTCACTTCACATAAGCCCTTATTAAGCAAATCATAAACCTCTACAGCTCCCTGAACGGTATCCAGATCCTGCAACGGATGTATCTCAGCAAATCCTGGTAATGAAGCCACGACATCATTAATTTTAGGATTGTACTTCATTGTACAGGAGCCTAAAGGATAAAATCCGGATTCTATACAATGAACTCTTTTACTTAGTGCCTGATAATAGCGGTGAAGATCAATTTCTGCTACATCCGGTAACCGAATCTGAGAGGCTCTTTTATCACATAGTGTATAATCTTTTATACCATCATTAGGAAGCTTGAAACTATTTCGCCCTTCCTTAGATAATTCATATAGTAGTTTCATAGGTATTCGTTATTTAAGTGCATCTTTTATACATTTAACCAGATAATCTATATCGCCTTTACTATTCATCTCAGTAGCACACCATAAGATTTCATTATCTCCCACAGGATAACCGCCCAGAATATGATTTTGCTCACAGATTTCTAAAATCTTAGATGCAGGGATATCCGATATTGTCACAAACTCATGAAAATATTCCCCATGGAATCTCATTCTTATACCTTTCACTGAACATAGCTGATCTGCAAGGTAGTGTGCACGATTCAGACATTGCTGCGCAACCTGCTCCAATCCTCGTGTACCTACTGTAGAAAGATAAACAGCTGCACGCATTGCACACAACGCTTCATTTGAACAAATACTGGATGTTGATTTCTCTCGTTTGATATGCTGTTCCCGAGCTTGCAGTGTCAATACAAAAGCTCTCTTACCGTGCGTATCAACCGTTTCTCCGACAATACGTCCCGGAAGTTTACGCATCAACGCAGCAGTACAAGTCATTATACCTAAGTAAGGTCCGCCAAAAGATAATGGTAACCCCAAAGGTTGTCCTTCACCAACTGCTATATCAGCCATACATTCAGCGGCAGATGGCAATAATGCCGCAGCAATCGGATTGAATCCCATTATAAATTTAACTTTCTTGTCTTTACATACTTCACCAAAAGCTTTTGCATCCTCTATTAAGCCGTAAAAATTCAATTGCTCCAGATAAAAGCATGCAGTATTCTCATTTAAAGCATAAGCGAGATACTCAAAATCTGTTTTCCCATCAATAACAGGCACCATACGTACCTCAATTTCCAATGGATGAAGATAAGTACGAATAACCTGCAAAACTTGAGGATTTATCGCACTAGACACATATATATGATCTTTCTTTTTATCTAAAGTCATTTTACAAGCCTCTGCAGCTGCTGTAGCTCCATCATACACACATGCATTAGATACATCAAGTCCTGTCAGTTCACACATCATCGTTTGAAAATCAAAAATTGACTGTAACACACCCTGACTGATCTCAGCCTGGTAAGGAGTATAGGTTGTCAAAAATTCAGCACGTGAAGTAATATTATTAACAGACGATGGTATATAATGATTGTATGCACCGGCTCCCCGGAAAATAGAACAATAGACTTTATTTTTAGCTGCTATATTCTTAAATAATCGCAACGTTTCCATTTCGCTTAATCCCTCCGGTATATTGAGATGCAGATCTCCTTTTACCTTCAATTCATCGGGAATATCCTGAAACAGTTCAGACACTGTGTTCAAGCCAGTTTCTCTGAGCATGATATCTATATCCTGCTCTGTATGCGGAGTGTATTTTGACATAGAAATAAGGTTTTAAAAAGATGAGGTATTTCAGAGATACCTCATCTTTGTAAGTGTAAAAAACGGTTGTTTATTGTTCTGCGCAATAAGCTTCATACTGAGCTGCATCCATCAATTCATCTGATAATGAGCCTACTTCAACTTCAATAATCCATGCTCCATAAGGATCTTCATTCAATAGAGCCGGAGTATCGTTTAGAAGTTCGTTAACAGCGACAACTGTGCCAGTTACGGGTGAGTAAATATCTGAAGCCGCTTTAACACTTTCTACATCTGCAAAAGTTTCTCCTGCAACAACAGTATCGCCCTCTTCAGGCAAAGATATATAAACAACATCACCTAATGCGTGCTGTGCAAAATCTGAAATTCCAATTTTAGCTTTAGGGCCTTCAATCAATACCCACTCATGAGATTTCGCGTACTTTAAATTTGCTTTAACTTCCATAGTCTTAGTTATTTGTTATTGTTTTTTTGTATAAATGGTAATTTAATAAAATCTGCTTTCAAACGTTTGTTCCGAACTTCTATTTCTACAGGCGAGTCCAAACCTTTCTCTACTCTGACCATAGCCATCGCAACATTATTAGTCGGCGAGAAAGTTCCAGTAGTCACATAGCCGACTTCTCTTCCATCCTTATAGACCAATGCATGCTCACGGGCAATTCCTTTATCTGTAAGAATTACACCTCTGCGTATATATTTTGCAGGATTTGCTTCCAATGCTTCTTTTCCAATAAATTCAGGTTTGGACATTTTAATGCAAAAACCAAGACCTACTTCATTTGCAGGAATTGTTTCACTTAGTTCATGTCCATACAAAGGCATCCCTGCTTCGAATCGCAAAGTATCCCGACAACCTAAACCACAAGGAATCACACCTTCAGCTTCACCATCTTTAAGCAATGCCTCAAAAATTGGTTCTATTTTATTTGGATCACAATAAATTTCGAAACCATCTTCACCTGTATAACCGGTTCTTGATAAAATACAATCCACACCCATAATTTTAGTTTCAACAAACGTATAATTCTTGGATGGATGAGATTCCTTAGGAAGCAACTTACATAGCACTTCCTCCGATTTAGGACCTTGCAAAGCAATCTGTCCTACTTCTTCCGAAATATCTTTCAGTGAAGTTTCTGGAAGCAAATGTTTTTCAACCCATGCATAATCCTTCGTTATATTTGCAGCATTCACTACCAGTAAAAAGCGTGTATCTGTAAATTTATAAACCAGCAGATCATCTACGACTCCACCCTTATCATTACACATTAGTGAATAGATTACTGCCCCTGGAGTCATTAATGCAACATCATTCGTAATTAAGTTATTAATGGTTGCAATTGCACCTGTTCCTTCCAGCATAAATTCGCCCATATGAGATACATCGAAAAGACCGGCTGCATTTCGGACTGCATTATGTTCAGTTATAATTCCTGTTTCATATTGAATTGGCAATTCATATCCTGCGAATTCAACTATTTTGCCGCCATGTTTTACATGAGCATTATACAAAGAAGTTCTTTTTGGAGTATTCATTTTTTTATTATGATTTAAAGTCTTTATTATTTTCTTTTTGGCATCGTATGAATTGCTTTACCCATACTCTCCTCGACACATTCCAGCAGACTTTCTGCAACTGTCGGATGAGCATGAATCGTTTTAGCTATATCATGTGCCGTTAATTGATTTGTAATAGCAATCGCATATTCATGAATGAGTTCAGTGGCATTAGCTCCAAACATTTGTGCTCCGATAAGAACACCTGTTCGGGCATCAAATATCGTCTTAATAAAACCTCTGTCCTGCCCCATTATCATTGATTTGCCATTTCCGGCCATCATATATTTAGAAACAACGATATCGTCTTTACAGTCTCTTTCATTCAGACCAACATAAGCAGCCTCGGGTGTTGTATATAAACAACCCGGCACACAATTTAAATCTTGAGATTGAGAAACACCTGCCATATGCTCAACAGCTGCAATAGCCTGCGCTGAAGCAAAGTGTGCTAACTGGATTTTATTAGTCACATCACCTGCTGCATATATCGTAGGTATCGAAGTTTGCATATGTTTATTAATAACGATAGCTACGCGAATCATATCTAAGTTCAGCACATCCAGTCCTAAACCTTGGGTATTAGGTTTGCGTCCGACACACGAAATAACGAGGTCATAAACTTCAGTTTCTATCTTATCTTTTGATTTATATTCAAGTGCGAATTGTTTTTCTTGTTTAGATATTGCTAATACTTCTGTTTTAACCTTCAACTTTGCACCTTCTTTCTTCATATGCATCGTCAAATGTCTGATTAAATCATCATCCAGCACTGATACGATTTGATCCTGGAATTCAAAAATTGTCACATCCTTACCTAAATTGAGATAATGAGAGGCAAACTCTACTCCGATAACACCTCCACCGATAATAGCTATACGCTCGCCCGTTGTAGGAACAGATGTTACAGTGTCACTATTCACAGTCAGATCAATACCTTTAATAGGGATAGTAGCTATAGAAGATCCGGTTGCAATAAGAAACTTATCAGCGCCAAACAATTCTCCGTTTATGAGTACTGTATGAGTATCTGAGAATGTAGCTAAACCATCGATCACCTCAACCTTATTAGCTTTTAACAGCCCTTCTATACCTTTCTTTAGCTTCCCTACAATCTGATTCTTATAATCATAGGCTTTGTCTATATCATACGACACATCAGCTAAAACACCACAATTATCACCATGCAAGGCTTCTTTATATAATTCAGAAGAATGCAATAATGCTTTTGTTGGAACGCACCCCCAATTAAGACAGGTACCCCCGATGTTTTGTTTTTCAACTAATGCTACTTTCATTCCTAACTGGGATGCTCTTATAGCGCCTACATATCCTGCAGGTCCACCCCCTATTACAATAAGGTCAAAAGTCCTCATGGCTCTAATATTGGTTTTTCGTTCTTTAGATTCTGTATTAAAATGAATCAACTCCATTTTACACATGGGTTATTAGTCTCTTATTCAGAGAGAACTTACTATTTGATTAACTCTGAATTCTGCCGCAATGTAATTATTTTTTCGATAAACAAAATATTTTTCATATATTTTTTTCAACATATCCCATATAATTCGCATCAAACATATCATTTTGATATTTAAGCCAAAATAAAATACCTTGATATACAACATCATAAATCAAAACAACCTATATATAAAGAACCATTAACAAAAGCATCTTTTTTAATAACCTAAAAAAAGATGCTAACACAGATACTTATATGTATCCGTATTAGCATTCAAAGATAAAATATCAAGAACCAACTGTATTTATAATGCCTTAGTCCATCCTTTTGTCCAATCGTTAGCCGGATCTACAGCACCTTTATAATTTGTCTGAGAAAAGAATGAGTTCACTGATGACATATCTTTTCCTCCCTCTTTAACTCCGACGAAACCTTTTGTAAAGTTTAATTCAACACCCTGAGCATTACCTTCTGCCTCTGCAATTCCAGATACACCGGATTTGAAGACAGTAGCAACTTCTGTAAATAAAATTTCAGAATTACCGTTTGTAAAACTAGCTTCTGTTTCGGCTGTTTCTGTGGTTACAGCTTCCGGTTTACCTGTGATCAATGTATTGTACATCTTCACATAAGTACCGGCACGAAAACGTGCACCTCTTTTTGCAGTTGTCGAGTTATTACCGATCAAAGTAAGATTTGCGATTGTCGGATTCGACACAGGAGTAAGAGTTGTGTTACTTGAACGGTTATCAGCTTCAATTAAACAATCCCCTTCCGCACTCTGTTGTGCAACCCAAAACTGACCATAACCTTTCCAACCATCCGTCCAGTCAAAGGAATCATCTTCAGAACCCGTAGAAACAAGATATTTTGCATTTACAGTCCCGCCAAACCATTCGAAACCATCATCAGCTCCTTTATAAGCCTGCAAATACTCAACTTTTGTACCGCGTCCCACACCATAGAAAGTAACACCATTTGATTCTTTTTCTTCAGAGAAAGCATATCCTGTATATTCCAGACGAATATATTTAAGCGTACCCGAATTATCACTTTCATCGGAACCTCCAAAATCAGCATCTCCAATTTCGGACTTACCTTTACC
>JBOFKE010000280.1:0-14204 GCA_051657185.1 Bacteroidales bacterium
AAACCGTCGTTCCAAAATAAGATACGTATTAAAACACCGCCAAATACGTATCTTAGAAACTTTTCATACGTATCTAAAGAAAATTATACACCGCGAAAATTTAAAGATACACTGTATAATTTCAGAGATACAGTCAATAAATCTAACAATTGACTGTAAAAAACAGAAAATGCAGTCAAATTCTATCAAAAATCAGGATTTTAATCTGACAGCGCACTCCGATTCAGACAAAAACACAGACATCTTATTTTTATCAAAATGATTATATTTCATCCTATTTCGTAACATCTGCACAAAAAAAGAGTCTGTCATCTCAGCTTTAATAAACTGAAACGACAGACTCTTTCTATAATATACTAAATAAATCAGTCTTTCAACAATGGATTGTTCGCCACAGCCGATTTAGGAAAACGGATCGTATATTTAGGATCGTTTTGCTCTAAAACAAACTCTGTAGTCCCGTTAGACTTCACAATACGAGGTCTTGTCGTACGGCGTAAGTCGAACCATCTTTGACCTTCAACAGCAAACTCTCTCTGACGTTCATCTGCAATCTCCGCAATCAACTGGTCGTGATTCAAACCTTGAACACGCACCGCCTCTGTTGCGAAAAACTCAGGCGTCAGACGCTTCTGAGTCAAAGCCAACAAGAATTCTTTAGCTTCAGCATCTTTATTCAGATTCGCTGCTGCTTCAGCTGCGATTAAATATAGTTCGGATACACGGATTTCGCATTTGTCACTCCCTTTTCCACCTTTGATCACTTTGTAATCTCCGTATGAATTTTTGAAGTATAGCGCAAAACGCTTGTCACCCTCCTGGTTGTATTTAGACACAAGTCCTTTGGTAATTGGCAAATCGGACTGAATATCCATATCTACAAACTGAACTGTTGCCAAAATAGATTCTTTCGACTGAAAATGATAAGGAGCTTTCGCTGATTGATCATTCAAATCTTCAAGTTCGGAACGAACAGCCAATACTGATTTTGCATAAGTCAATGCATTGTTCCAATCACTTTTATATAAAGCAATTCTCGCTCTTAACGCTTCCAGAGATTCTTTAGAGAAACGATAATTCAACGGAGCAGTTTGCGATTGCTTCTGCATTCTGCTTTCTGCCTCTACAATATCTTGATCAATCTGTTGGTACACATCGCTTAGCAGCGCTCTCGGATATTCCTGCTCGATATCAATCTTCAAACTCAATGGTATTGATTTTGAATTAAGAGTTTCCTGAGAATACGGCTGTCCGTAAATACTCACTAGCAAGAAGTGCATATAAGCACGCATCGCATAAGCTTCTGCCACTATCTGAGCGATCGGCTCACTTCCGTCGTCCTTTATTTTAGACTCCTCTGCAATCACGTGATTTGCATAGAAGATTCCATTATAAAATTCATCATAATGAAAACTGGTAGTCTGCGGACTCGGATTCGCATCGTTCCAGATACAGATATTAAAATAAGTATCATAACTCCATGAGTATTCACTCGGAAGCTGAAGCTCATCTGTTCTTAATGATACGAGTCTTTTATACGTCGGCACTTTTTGATAAGAAGCCGTCATTAAAGCTCTGAATTCTTCGGTGTATTCCGGTATTACTTTGCCGACAGGCGTTACATCTAAGTAATTGCATGACGAAAAGAAGGTAGCACACAATACAGCTGCTGAATATAATATTTTCTTCATTTTTTGTCTCTCTCTAAAATTAGAATGTCATATTAACACCGACTGAGAATGATTTCGGAATCGGTTGCGCATAAATGTTACCATAAGTTTCCGGATCGAAGAATCCTTTATAGCTTGTTCCAAACACGAATGGATTACGAGCTTCGAAACTGAAACGTGCACTTGAAATAAACTTATCCTTCAAGATTGATTGTGGCAACGTATATCCTAAACGTATGCTGTTTATACGCAGGTAGCTGATTTCTTTAAACCAGATATCATAGTTGCGGTAAGATTTAGCCGCATCCATACCATACCATTGATAAATCAGATTAGCATCACCTCCTGTAGTCGAATAACCCAATAATGCCGGATATTTCCCATTCGGATTATCGGGAGTCCATATTTGCATTGCTTTGTTCGGATAGTTCATCCCGCGATCTAACTCTACCGGATCATAAAACGGTGTTTCGCGAACCATTTGTTTCAAACTGAAACTTGCAGAAATAGCTAGATCAAAATCTTTGTAGCGGAACTTATTTACTAAACCACCTGTGAACTTCGGATCTCCGTCACCCATGTAAGTGTAAAGATCACGGAACTCCTGATGACTCAAGCCCGTTTGTATCATTCCCCAATCGCCTTCCTGGATTTTGAAGAATTCTTTAGCAGACATTTTCTTACCGTCTTTTTCGAACATCGGCAATCCATTTTCATCCAAACCTGCTGTTTTAAGTGCAAACATTGCATTAACCGGATATCCTTTTAATGAAGGTTCGTACGAGTTGTCGCGGATATTGATATCATCTACACATGAAATATTACGTGAGAAGTTGAAATCCGTTGCCCAGGTGAAATCTTTCGTTTTGATATTCACTGTTGACAATGACAATTCGAAACCTTTATTCGATACGGCAGCCCAGTTCATCGTTGTGAAAATAAATCCGTTTTCACCCGGAATATGACGCATACCGATCAAGTCAGTACTGTTTCTCCAGTAACCTTCTGCTGTCAGATTAATACGTCCGTTCAATACGCCGAAATCTAAACCGACATTGGTTGTTGATGTTCTCTCCCAACGTAAACGTGGGTTTGGAGGAGAAAGGACAGTAATTATTGATTCATTATTATCCGGTAAAAGAGATGTATTACCCCACTCTCCTAACAATAACGGAGAAGTATTTTTATCGATATTACCCTGTACACCGTAAGAACCTCTTAGTTTCAGGTTAGATAACCAGCTTACGTTACGCAAGAACTCTTCACGATTCGCATTCCATGCACCCGAAATAGACCATAAAGGTAAATATCTTGTACGCGGGTCAACACCAATCAAATCTGATCCGTCAAAACGAATACTTCCGAACATTGTATAACGGTTATCATACGTATATGAAGCCGTTGCATAATAAGAAAGGAATCTGTTTGTGTTCAGGTTCTTCTGATATTGCTTATATCTCGCATTGTTAATAGTCGCTGGAGTAATTTCCTCCGGAAACACAAGTGGTTTCGTTGTCAAAGTACGCGCGTCATAACCAAAACCTTTTGTATGAATTTCGGTTGCCGTATTACTTCGCATTTCAAAACCTCCCATCAAATCCAAATCATGAATTTCATTAAAACGCTTTGAATAGTCAGCCTGAGTACGGAAAGTGTACTGCATAAAATCATTATTCCAGTTTTGGATAATACCCCCATCAGGCAAGAAGTAATCAAATTGATTTGTTTCTTTATCCTTGTAACGTGTCGATTCTCTGAACTTACGTGTAAAGTAGGTACTTTTATCGGCAAATTTCTCTGTTGAAGATTTATCGTACTGTAAACCAAACTGAGCTGAAAGTTTCAAACCGGAAAATACGTTATAATCGAAATTGAAAACTCCTTTTAAAGATGTTGTATTCAATTCGTAGTTCGTATTGCTTAACTCTTCATCAAAGTTATAGTCCAATGGTCTGTTCTCATATCCTTCAATATCCTGATCATAAGCATAAGAACCGTCTGCATTATAAAGTGCAGCATAAGGGTTCACTGTACGCGAATATCTTGCCGGATTCGTAAAGGCATCTGTGTCGGTGATATACGTTTGACGTTTGCTCTGACTTCCGAAAATACCAACATTCAATTTTAATTTCTTTGAAATCTGGAAATCCGTGTTGGATGTCAGATTGAAACGGTCAAATCCTGTTCCTTTCGTAGTTCCTTGCTCATTATAATAACCAGCCGAAACATAGTAATTAGCGATATCTCCACCTCCGGAAATACTTACACCGTATTGTTGGTTCAAAGTCGGACGATACAATTCCTGACCCCAATCGATTCCTGATCCGCGAAGATTATTGATTTCCGTTTGGGCTGATTGAGAAAGTGCTCCGAAACCTCCCTGACGGTAAGCATCCAGTTCGCCGTATTTTGCAAGAATACGAGAAATTGATCCTTTATTGGTTTTGTAATCCAAATCGGACCGTTTCGCAAGTCCTAGCTCGAAATCTACTTTCTGAGAAGCATTCATCAGATCAAGTTTTGAGAAATCAGGACGAAGCGTATAGAAAGTAGCTGCATTTACATTTACTTTCAGGCTCCCTTTCTTACCGCGTTTCGTTGTTACAACGATTACACCGTTTGCTGCTCTTGCACCATAAATAGCTGTAGCGGCAGCATCTTTCAGAATTGTGATATCTGCAATATCTTCGGGATTCAAACCTGCAATTGAAACATTTGTCAGGTTGTCAATATTCTCTTTTCCTAAATCTTTAGGCGCTTCATTACCTTCCAATGGCACACCGTCAATAACCCATAGCGGATCTGCCGAACCATTCAAAGATACCGTACCACGAATACGAATTTTATTCGCTGCACCCGGACCTCCGTTTGTAGCTGTCGAAACCACACCGGCAATCTGACCTTCTAATAACTGGTGTACACTTGAAACACCTGTCTGTGCAATCTCTGACATATCTACCTTTTGAATAGCAGAAGTCATTTTGCGCTTTTCGATCTTTTGATATCCTGTTACAACGACATCCTGCAGTTGCTTAGAATCGGACTCCAATGCTACTGTAAACTGAGATCCTTTCGAAATATCAATTTTTTTCACTTCGTAACCAATGTAGCTTACCAATAAATGTTTTACCTCCTTAGGCAATACAAATGAAAAAGCCCCGTCGGCATCGGTAACTGTCCCCTGTGGATTGTAGTCTAACGCAATTCCATCTTTTGGATCAATGAAAACAGTAGCCCCGATCAGGGTCTCTTTTGTTTCCAGATCTATTACTTTACCCGATACTGTTTTCGTTGCTTGTGCGAAAACAGTAATCGGTAAAATAAGAGTCAAAAGAAATAAGATTCTCTTCATCTTTAGTTAATAGTGTTATATAAGTTGTGTGTTATTTTATATTTAATGCTTCTTTGATACGTACTTCCAAATCCTGATAATGGTTGCGCGTAGAAACATCTCCACTGTTTTTTCTTGAACGAGCCAGTTCCAATACGCGGAAAAGAGTTCCTCTTTTCACTGAAACGGCTTCTGATACGCGATTCATCGCTGTGTAGTTCAGGTTCGTTGCCGAATAATCAGGACGCGGCATCATTTCGAAACGAGCTGCATGAGAAGAAGCCAGTGAACAACATCCTTTTTGACAAGATGCTTCGTTACGGATCGCTTTCTTCGTTGTTTTTTCGACAGCCTTATTAGAGCTTACGATAATTGCATCTAAGAAGTTCTTTTGTGTCATTCGCTCATGCAAAGTCAGATTCTTACCGGCTATCGAGCTTTTGAAAATAGATTTGTAAATATCATCAAACATATCTTCCGGCATGTATGTCTTTTCTTTCCCAAGTTGCGCCTCTGTTTCGTACATACGGAGCAGACGCTCATCTTTTAGCAGGTTATAGAAAGTCGCATATTGTAATTCGCGGGCAACATTGTAAGGAGAATATTCGACATCTCCCATTGGTGCTTCCTGAATTGTATAGCTTTTTTTCCATACAGGATCGTTGAACAACCAGTCCGGTACAATAAAGATCTCGTCAATCAGATATTTAACAGCTTCTTTTTGTTTTGCTTTATCGATTGGTACGTAGCGATCAATGTTGTTACCTTTAACTACATTGTTAATATGGAAACCTCCGACATTAGCCATTACATGATCTCCATACATTTGCCATTGATTAAGAACTCCCATAAGAAGTTTTCCTGCTTCGGCATAAGTTTCGCCATCCGTACCTGTCCAATCAACAATATTAGGAACGATTCTTTTCAGATTCGCAATACCGTATTTTCCGGCTTTGATCGCGTCGTCTCCCAAATCTTCGGATTGAGAACGCGGATCAATACAGTTTTTAGGATCTTGTGTTTCGCCATAGAAATAATACGGATTATTCTCATGCTTACGAATCCACTCATTCAGAATCGGTAATTCTTCTTGCGGAGTTTTTGTATCAAGGAATCTGTATGCCCATTCAATAGCAAACTTATCGTAGATACCTACTACAGGATTAAGTGAAGTTACGCCGTCTCCGGGCTGTGCTACATAATTAAAACGAGCATAGTCCATAATAGAAGATGATGTACCCATTCTCTTTGTGAAAGATTCTGAACGTAACGAGTCAACCGGATATGCGCTGGATGCTCCCATGTTGTGTGTCAAACCAAATGTATGTCCCAACTCGTGAGAAGATACAAATCGAATAGCCTCACCCATTGCTTTTTCACTTAAGACATTCGGTCTGAATTCAGGATAAGTTGCACTTAACTGTACACGTAACCACGAATGAATCGCTGTCATTACGTTATGCCACCATACAACATCTGCTTCGATGATTTCACCTGAGCGCGGATCGATAATAGACGGACCCATTGCATTAGCTCTTGCAGATGCGGCATAGGTAATTACGTTATAACGAACGTCGTCCAAATCGAAATCTGTCATATCTTCGGTCACTCGCTTCACCTGAATCGCATTTTTAAAACCTGCTTGTCTGAATGCTTCTTCCCAGTCAGTCACACCTGCCATGATATAATCTTGCCATTGTGTCGGAGTAGAAGGGTCAATATAGAAAAGAATAGGTTTAAGCGGCTCTACCAGTTCGCCGTTCAAGTAACGTTCTCTATCTTCTGGTTTCGGCTCTAAACGCCATCTGTTAACCAGTTGTCTCTTTTCAACTTTTTGTTGTAAATCATTGAAATACCAATGTTCTGTCGTAAAATAACCCACTCGCGGATCATTAAAGCGTGGTTTCATTGGTTCTTTTGACAATAATACCAGATTCGTTGTTGTATTTACGCTTAAAGGAATAACTTTTCCGCCTTCACTGTAGGTTGTAGATAATACAGACTTAACGATTACATTATTCGGGAAAGATTTGATTGATTCGATTTTTGAGAAATCTTTTTTTGGAGATCCTCCCAAAGAGATTCCATTATAAAGATCGTTGAATGTTTTCTCTGAACCGTCAAATACTTTATTTACTTTGATTAATACAGAAGAGTCTGCGCTATATCCCTCAATTGGGAATGTCTCGAAAACTGATTCAACGAAGTTGTCTTTAACAGAAGCTGCAATAGCATCATCTTCCTTCACAGTTATCATCGGATTAATTGTCTTAACCCAGACTTTCTTTAATTCTTTATCGAGATGAAAACGAATCAGCTTATTCTCATAATTCATCCCTTTATTCAATCCTGCATCATTCAAATCAAAAGGAACACCCGATACCTTATTCACGATAAGAATATCGCGACCCAATAATGAGTCCGGAATCTCAAAGTAATAGTCACCTTTTACTTTGTGTATTTTAAACATTCCTTCCTGAGAGGTTGCTCCTTTTAGAGCTTTGTCATAGTCGGTTTCATTTTTCGATTCGACCTGATCGATCTTCTTTCTTTTCGCAAACAATCCTCTTTGTGCACTTACAGGCAATGTACTCAATGAAAGAGTAAGTGATAAAAGAGTTAAGCAAACTTTTTTATTCATCTTCGATATTTTGGTTTTTATTCAACTTCAAAAGAAATGAAGTACAATATAAAGCTGTTATAATAGTGAGAGTTTATATTTATACAATAAGTGATGTAATAGCTCCTTCTAACTTATAACTATTAGACTGACTTTATTCTGTATTTTTGTCTTATGACGGTAATTTGTTAAACTTTTATTCTCTGTGTGATGTTAGTCTATCGGATCAAAAGTAAATTTGATTTATTAATTTCAATTCTACTATGAATAAACTAACAAATGATTTTTATTCATATTACAAAGATACGATATTAAGGAAGATAGAAATACTTAAAATTGTAATCAGGTATTTCTGAATAGATAAACCATATTAAAAAATAGGGACGTTTAATAAGAAATTGTCCGATATATTAGAAAGTGTATATAAAACAAAAAGCCACTCTGTATATAGAGTGGCTTTTTGTGTATATTTATAACACTACTTACTATTTCTCGCGTATGTAGATATTAATTGGAGTTCCGGTAAAATCCCAGTTCGCACGCAATTTGTTTTCCAAAAAGCGTTTGTACGGATCTTTAACCCACTGAGGCAAGTTACAGAAAAATACGAAACTTGGTACAGCCGTATCTTTAAGCTGTGTCACATATTTAATCTTAATATATTTACCTTTGTGTGCAGGCGGTGGATAATTATCAATCAATGGCAAGAAGAACTCATTCAACTTGCTTGTCGAAATACGAGTTGATCTGTTTTTATATACTTCAACAGCTGTTTCAAGAACTTTGAAAATCCTTTGTTTTGTCAATGCTGAAGTAAAGATGATCGGGAAGTCAATGAACGGTGCAAAACGATCACGGATCGCTCCTTCAAATTCAGAGATTGCCTTCTGAGATTTATCCTCAACCAAATCCCACTTATTGATACAAACTACCAATCCTTTTTTATTCTTCTGAATTAATTGGAAGATGTTCATATCCTGACTTTCAATACCACGTGTAGCATCAATCATCAAAATACAGATATCTGCATTTTCGATTGCACGGATCGAACGGATTACCGAGAAATACTCTAAATCCTCCGTCACTTTACCTTTTTTACGGATACCTGCAGTATCTACTAAGTAAAAGTCAAAGTTGAACTTGTTGTAACGTGTGTAAATCGAATCTCTTGTTGTTCCTGCAATATCGGTAACGATATTTCTATCTTCTCCGATAAAAGCATTTACGATAGAAGATTTACCCGCATTCGGACGACCAATGATCGCGAAACGTGGAATATCATCAACCTCTGCTTCTTCTACAACTACCGTTTCAGCTTTCGGAAACTGAGCAACAACTAAATCAAGGAAGTCACCTGTTCCTGAACCATTGATAGCTGATAATGGAATTGGTTCATCCAAACCTAATGCCCAGAATTCAGATGCCTGAAATTGCAAGTCATAGTTGTCTGCTTTATTTGCAACCAACAATACTTTTTTATTCGATTGACGCAAAGTTTGAGCAACCATCTGGTCAAGGTCTGTAATACCGTTCATAACATCAACTACGAACAGAATCACGTCAGCTTCTTCCATCGCAATGGATACTTGCTTATTGATTTCTTCCTCGAAAATGTCTTCAGAGTTTACTACCCATCCACCTGTGTCGATCACAGAAAACTCATGTCCGCACCATTCTACTTTACCGTAATGGCGGTCACGTGTTGTACCCGCCTGATCATTAACGATAGCCTGACGAGTTTTTGTAAGACGGTTGAAAAGAGTTGATTTACCCACATTCGGGCGACCAACTATTGCAACTATATTTCCCATATAATTATTTTGAATTTTTCTTGTATTGACGAAGATCAAATATCTCCTGTTTCAAGTTTTAATTTTGCATTAATGTTTCCGCTTATCTTCACAGACTCTTTCTCTACGGAAACATTGTTTATATTACACTCTGTGATTGAACCTCGCAAAATAAATCCTTTATATAACTCGTATGAGTTAAATGACTTATTAAATGCAATCAGTAAATTATCGACATCTTCTTTAAATGAATACGTTAGCATGGGTTGTATCATAGTCAAAAGATGCTTATGCATAAACCATTCGGCTCCTTTCAATAATAAGTTCTTAGTTGATAATGTATAGTCGAAATCATTGAACACTAAGGTCTGATTCTGACTATTTAATGAAGGTGTGCAATCGACAAAAAGCTTACCTTTAATTGCACCTTCTACATCAACTTCTAATTGGAGTTTATTTGAAACCCCAAAGATACGAATTTCTTTGATAGTAACCTGCTTTTTACCTTGACTAAAAGTCTTACCAATCATCTCTTTACGAAGAATCTCTTCTATTTTGGTAAATTTTATATCTACAGATGTCGAAATTTGCGACTGTGAGAGATAATTATTGCGTGATTGAATATCAACTAATGCAGTCTTTAACACAAATTGAGGTTTATATCCAACGGTTGACTCTAATACTGCTTTTACACCAATATTAATTTTCATTCGGTTTGATGACGATATTAAAGGTGTCAGAAAAACCTCTTTAGGCATTATCTTTAGCCAGATCTGGTTTTCTTTATCAAGCAAAGTCGACTCCTGAACCTCTGACCAAAACTTACTTGCGACTTGCCTTAAATCGACAAAACCCTTAATCGATTTATCTATCTCTTCTTCCAGACGTATTTTACTATTATCCAGAGCTATGTTTGCGATAGTCGTAATCGGTAAATTAAATCCCGCAACTTTCAACTGTGGCTCTTTAATCCACTTATAAGAAACCAACTGAGTCGTGATATTTAATGACCAATCTTTACTAAGTAAAACTTTACTTGAGAGTTTTAATTCTATGACTCCGGTCGCTTCGTAAAAACTTTCAATCGGAAAACCTAAAACATCTTTTTGAAAACCTGTTTTTAACCATATATCAAGAGGTACTGTATATTCGATTACATTCCCTTTCAATTGCAATTTGATCTGATTTACTTTTGTCAGCTTTATTTCATAACCGTCATCCTTTAGATTATGGTCTTCATATAACACTCCTTTTATAGATTGATTTAGAGATTTCTCCAACTTTGGTATTAAAAGATCTATCTCTAAACCTATGGTTGAGATACCGGAATGTTGTGCACAAACAGAGCCTGCAGATAAAACCAACAGTAAAAACAGTAGTAATACATAGCCAGGTTTCATAGCATTATATCAACTTTTATCAGATTAATCCTGGTTGTATCCGAAACTTTTCAATACACGCTCTGCATTTCTCCAGTCTTTCTCTACTTTGACATAAAGTTGCAAAAACACTTTCTTCTGGAAAAATGCTTCGATATCTTTACGGGCTTCTGTGCCGACTTTTTTCAATGCTTTACCTTGTTTCCCGATAATGATACCTTTTTGAGAATCACGCTCGACATAAATAACAACCATAATATCGATACGTTCTTCCATCTCCTTAAACTGCTCAACCAAAACTTCGACAGCGTAAGGAATCTCTTTGTCATACGTTTGCAAGATTTTTTCGCGCACAATCTCTGTTACGAAAAAGCGCGAAGGTTTATCCGTCAAAGCATCTTTTTCAAAGAAAGGAGGTGAATCCGGCATTAACTCTTTGATACGGCGCAATAGATATTCGACATTAAAGTTTTCTTTTGCAGATAACGGTATAATCTCTGCTTGTGGCAATACTTCTTTCCATTGTGCAACCAATGCTTCCAAACCTTTCTGGTCAGTCAAATCAATTTTATTGATGATCAGCAAAATCGGAATATCCAATTTCTGTACTTTTTTCAAGAAGTCTTCATGCTTATCAAATTTCTCAACAACATCAGTAACATATAATAATACATCTGCATCAACCAAAGCCGATTGAGAGAAATTCAACATAGACTCCTGAAGTTTATAGTTTGGCTTTAAAACTCCGGGAGTATCTGAATATACAATCTGCATATCCTCGGTATTCACAATACCCATAATACGATGACGTGTAGTCTGAGCTTTAGACGTAATAATAGATATACGCTCACCCACTAACGAATTCATCAAAGTGGATTTTCCGACATTCGGATTTCCAACAATATTAACAAAACCAGCTTTATGCATAAGTTTCTATTTAAAAAAATCAAGACACAAACAACAGAAGTAATTACGACTGCCCTTTGTGTCCTGATTCGAAGTTATTTTTATTTTCAATTATTTTGTTTCACTACCATTGTAACCCCATTTCAAATAGGAAGCACCCCATGTAAATCCGGCACCAAATGCAGCAAAAATAATATTATCACCTTTTTTCAAACGTGGCTCCCATTCCGCCAGACAAAGCGGCAACGTTGCAGCACTTGTATTACCAAAATGCTCAATATTAACCATCACCTTATCCTTAGATAGCCCCATGCGTTTTGCAGCAGCATCTATGATACGCATATTTGCCTGATGTGGCACAAACCAACTTATATCTTCTTTAGTCAAATTATTTCTTTTCATAATTTCAACTGAAGCATCTGACATTTTTGAAACAGCATATTTAAATACTACCTGACCCTCCTGATAAATAAAGTGTAAACCTTTATCTACAGTTTCATGTGAAGCTGGCATTACCGATCCACCGGCTTTCATCATTAAATGCGAATAGCCAATACCATCTGTATGCAATGTAGCATCCATATAACCAACTTCCTCTTCAGTAGGTTCAAATAAAACAGCTGCTCCGGCATCTCCAAAAATAGGGCATGTAGAACGATCTGTATAATCAGTCATTGATGACATCTTTTCTGCACCAATCAAAATCACCTTTTTGTACATTCCTGAACGCACAAAACCTGCAACAACATCCATTCCATATAAGAATCCACAACACGCTGCAGATAAATCAAATGAAAATGCATTTTTTATACCACATTTTTCAGCAGCAATAGATGCAGTTGAAGGAAAACGATGATCCGGTGTAGAAGTAGCACAAATAACCAAATCTATTTCTTCAGGTTTCACACCTGTTT
Organism: Bacteroidales bacterium; assembly: GCA_051657185.1. Classification (GTDB taxonomy): domain Bacteria; phylum Bacteroidota; class Bacteroidia; order Bacteroidales; family UBA7332; genus UBA7332. Next base: position 12,611 of record JBOFKE010000280.1, read on the forward strand.
TATCTAGAAGATTTTTGATCGCATTTGCAGCAAGTGTTGAAGTCCCTGCTCCTTCTCCTTTTAAGATTCTACGTTCTTTTACCCCGATTCGAGTCATAATCCACTCATCAGAAGTATCTACCATGGTAGCTATTTCCTGATTATCTAAAATATAATCAGGAACCCAAGAACCTACCCCCGTAATTACAGCATTAAATTTTTTCATAACAATCGTATAGGTTGAAAGAGCTAACTCTTTCTTTTTAAGCTTATCTAAAAAAAACGCCCTAAAAGTATTACTTTTTAGGGCATTATTCTATTTCTTGCTTGTTAAAATTTGTATTCAACAAATTTTTAAACAGCAGCTTCTTTTTCGATAGCTAATTTTCCTCTGTAATAGCCACACTCTCCACATACTGTGTGATAAATGTGCCATGCACCACAGTTAGGGCAAACAGCCATTGTTGGAGCTACAGCTTTGTAATGAGTTCTTCTTTTCGCTGTTCTTGTTTTAGATTGCTTACGTTTAGGATGTGCCATTTTCTTTTATAACTTTAGTTGATTATTCTATTAATTTCTTTAATTCGTCCCATCTCGGGTCTGTTTCAACAACATCATTAGATGAATCGCTGTCGTCTTCGTATGAAACAAATTCTTCAGCTTCATCTTCTACATCTTCCGGAGCTCGTGCTATATGTTTTCTTAATTTAGAAGACATCATTTTATTACACTTTCCAGCAGGATGAACATGTTTTATCGGAACAGATACAGCTACAAATTCATATATGAACCATGCCACATTAATTGCACCTTCCGATTCTGGAACAATAACAATATTATCGTCTTCCTCAGAAAATTCCTTACCGAACTTGACAAATAGTTTATCTTTTACAGATATTTCCAGGTCCATATCATCTAAACAGCGATTGCAAGGAACTTGTACAACGCCATTAATGTCAAAGTTCAATTCGAAATTTGAAGAATTACGTGTAACTGTCAATTCAACATTAAGGTTTCCCTTTTGTATATCCTCTGCGTCAATGTTTTTAAAAAAAACATTGTCCATTACCAACTCGTACTTCTGAGTTCCGAGGGGTAGAGTATTTAATTGAATATTATATGCTTGAAACTTTCCCAAAGCTCTATATCTTAATGTTCGCGCAAAGGTAATAAAATAAAATTTATACGCCGAAACTTTTGACGCTTTTTTATCTCATAAAAAGGTTGATTTTAACACATAGGTAGTTCCATGCGGAAAGTTATTCCACTATTAAAATTTGAAATATGCAGTTAGGTCAACCTGTAACTAAAAAGTATATTCAATGATCCTCAAAATTGATAAGATTATTGAGTTTTCATATTTAACTAACTAATACTTCACGAATAGCTCATTTCCTAATTAGTTATTCATGAAGTATCTATAAACCTGTAGTAATTGTCCTTATACCAGTTATTTCTCTAAAAAGATATGCCGTGGCTTTTCAGAGAGAAACCGTACCGATGCGAGCTATATTCCAATTTGCCTTATCTAATCAAATTTACAGACGTATGTAAATTTATTTTGGTACGTATGTAAGATACTTTAGATTCTAACAAAGAATCTTACTACTAACAA